>JABJBP010000020.1 GCA_018665815.1 Rhodospirillaceae bacterium | reverse complement strand
TCCACGGGTGCCGGGCGGACCGCAGCGTCGCCGTATATTTCTGCCAACACGCCACCGATACCCAGGACGACAACCGCGCCGGCTTCGGCGTCGCGGCGAAATCCGACCAGAACCTCGGCCAGTCCCGTGATCATGGGTTGAATGAGAATACCTTCAAGTATTGCATCCGGCGCATAAGCCCCCGCAGCCTGCCAAACCGCATTCATCACCGCGATCAATGCGTCGGGACCGTCAATGTTCAGCGCCACGGCACCGGCCTCGGTCTTGTGCGGCAGGTCAGCCGACACCACCTTGGCCGCGACTGGATAGGTAATGTCAGCGGGCAGCGGTGAATCCGGTCCGGCAATTTCCCACGATGGCGCCATGGGCACGCCCAAGGCGGCGAAAACCCCGACCGCCTCAGCTTCGGTTAATACCGATCCCTTAGCATTCTTGACGGCGGCGGCTGGCACAGTCAGATCGACGTCACTTGTTTCGACTTCAGCAGGCGCTCGCCATTCCAGCAGGGCGCGGACGCCGTCGGCGCAGGCTTCGGGGGTCCGGAACGCGGCAATCCCGGCGGCCATCAGCAAACCCAGCGACTGGTCTGCTTGCGGCACCAAAAAAGCCGCCAAGGGCGTTCCGGTTTTTGGCGCCTTGATGATCGGCTGAACTGCAACCTCGGGGTGGAATTGCGCCGACGTACCAACCACAGCGACGACGGCATCAAGTTCCGGCCCGTTCAAAAGTATCTCCAGAGCCGCGGCGTATACGCCTTCGCCGGTGCCGGCCATGGTCAGATCAATGACCCGCCGATTGCCCAAATTGACGCCGAACTCGGCCATCTTGGTCTTCAGCGCCTCAGATGGCGGAACCAATTCTAAGCCGGCAGCACCTAGTCGATCGACAACCATCGCCGAGCCGCCGCCCGTCGTCGTCACCACCGCGACCCGTTTGGCGGACGTCGGCCGCGCCGCCATTACCAAGTCTGGCAACTCAAACAGCGTTTCCAGCATATCAACACGGATCATGCCGTGATGGCGCAGGTAAGCGTCTACCGAAGCATCCGGTCCGGCGATGGCGCCGGAATGGGATACCGCCAGTTCCCGCCCGACGGCCGAGCGGCCCAACTTATAGACGATGATGGGCTTTCCAGCCCGGTAAGCCCGCCGAGATGCTTCGGCCAGGACCTCCGGGTCGCGGATCGCTTCCAAAAACAGCAAAATAGCGTCGGTCCCCGGATCATTGGCCATCAGACGGACCAGATCGCCGACACCGACGTCACATTCATTGCCAATGGACACCAGCGACGAAAACCCGATGCCCCTGGCCGCGCCGCGCGACATCATGGTGCCGATAACTGAGCCGCTTTGCGAAATCACGCCGAGCCGTCCGGCCTTCAATTCTGGAACCTCGAGAAACGCATTGATGGTCAGGGTCGCACCGGACCGGGTATCGATGACGCCCATGGAATTGGGGCCGATCAAACGCACGCCGCCGTCTGCAGCTATATCGACAATCCGCTGTTGAAGCGCTACACCTTCGGGCCCGGTTTCTGCGAAGCCGTCGGTATAAATGGTAGCGACCTTGACCCCAGCGGCCGCGCAATCGGCGACTGCGTCGGGCACCCGGGGGGCCGGCACCATGATAAAGGCATGATCGATGGGACCGGGCGCGGCGCTCAAGGAGGGGAATGCGGGCACGCCCTGAACCTCATCGCGATTCGGGTTGATCGGCACGACACGGCCCTGATACCCATGCGCCTTGAGAAATCGTTGCGGGCGGCCGGTGTTTTTTGCCGGATCGCCGGATGCGCCAATCAGGGCAACGGTATCAGGGCTGAATAGCGCCTTGGCCAGATCGTCATCAGTCATAATGGATAACGTCTAACCGGCGCTCACCTTAACGGCAAATATGTAGCCCGCGTTGCGTACGGTCTTAATGAATTTCGGCGCTTGCGCGCTGGGTTCAAGCTTCTTTCGCAATCGGGCAATTTGCACATCGACGCTGCGATCAAAGGCCGGTGTGTCCATGCCGTGGGTCTGATCCAACAGTTGATCGCGGCTCAGTACTTGATTGGGACTTTCGACGAAGGCGCGGAGCAGACCAAACTCGCCGCTCGACAAATTCACCAGATTGCCATCCGGGTCGATTAAGGACCGGACCACCACATCCAGCGTCCAGTCCTCAAACTGAAAAGCGCCACTCCCGGCAGCTGCGGGTTCAGCCGCCGGTTTATCCAATCGCTCGAGCACACTGCGGACACGAGCCAACAATTCACGCGGCTCAAAAGGTTTCCCCAAATAATCATCGGCGCCTATTTCCAGACCGATGATCTTTTCAGTTGATTCGCCGCGCCCGGAAATAATGATCACGCCGACGTCGGCATGCTCTTTCGGGGCCCTCGTCAATGTCAGGCCGTCGATACCCGGCAAACCCAAATCAAGCACAACCAGATCAATCCGGTCATTTTGAACGGTCTCAACGACACCGTCGCCGGTGCCCGTGGTCGCTACATCATAGCCGCTTTCCTCAAGCATGATGGCAACGATTTCGCGGATATCCGGTTCGTCATCGACGACAAGTATTTTCTTCACATCACTCACGTGATCAGCGCTCTTTTCAAATTTCGTTCCAATGCACCGAAATATATTGAAATATCTGGATACACATTGAAATAGAATTTCCACAATGCGGGCGAAACAATAGCCAGGGTTGGAATATACTGCGTCATCAATTTCGAGGCACGCACGGACTGACGCCCTCGTTGACCGTGACGCCACATTGCCTGCTGTTACCTGAACCTGACAAGGACGAAAACCGTTCGTGAAGCCACAGAAAACCAATAACCGCCAACAATCGTGCCGGCAGGTCGATCGATGAAGGCGGAATTTCACCGACACCTATGGTGGGCCGCCATATCATTCGGTCTTGCCCTGGCCGGCGGATTTGCCGTGCTGAACCATTTCAACGGATCTTTGCTGGTTGGTGCAATCGCTGCCAGTGGCGCTGTCGCGGTACTCGCGGCACTGGCCGCGCGTTGGAACGAGCATACATCAGAAGCCCAGCAAGCCATCGCCGATGATGCCTTGCGCAAAAGCGAGGAACGGCTTGATGACTTCGCCAATGCCGCATCGGATTGGCTGTGGGAGATGGACCCGGAATTGCGGTTTACCTACGCTTCGGATCGGTTCTATGAACTGAGCGGTATGTCATCGTCCGACTTCATCGGCAGACGCCACGATTGGTTCATCGAAAACGATCCGGACAACAAGGAATTGCCGCAATTTCTGGAGACACTGGAGGCGCGGCAGCCGTTTCGGCATTTCATCTTCAGCGAACCGGTCAAAACTGTCGCACAAGGCGTCGGCAAATCCAGCGAACGGCGTTGGTTTCGTCTAAGCGGTACGCCGAAGTATGCCACCGGCGGTGAATTTTTAGGTTACTGCGGTACCGGCACGGAGATTACCGCAGAAGTCCAGGCACGCGAAGAAGCAGTGGAATCGACCGTGCGCTTTCTCGACGCCATTGAGAATGTCTCTGATGGCATTGCCTTTTGGGATGCGGACGACCGTTTCGTATTGTGCAATCGCCGGTTCCGCGATCAGGCCGATAAAGCGGCATCAACCCTGGTCCAAGGCAACACCTACGATGCGCATATCCGCGCCATCCTGCATCACCTGCCCAAGCCGGTCGCCGAAGAAGACCGTGAAGCTTGGGTCACGCGCCGGATCGACGAGCATCAAAACCCACCGAACGCCGTCGAGGTTTACCGCGAAGGCCGCTGGCTGCTGATCCGCGATGACCGCTCGCCCGACGGCAGCATTGTGACGGTCACCACGGACATCACCGGCGTTAAGGAACGCGAGTAGGAATTACAGGGCATACTCGATACCGTGCCCATGCTGTTGGGTTATGTCGACAAAGCGCGGTGCTACCAACTGATTAACCGGACGTTTGAAGAGTGGTTTACCGTGGATCGAAATCAGGTTCGCGGCATGCCGCTTGGCGAAGTCCACGAACCGCGCCTGATGCAGTTGATTACCTATTATATGGATGCGGCACTTGGCGGGCGCGAAGTGCGGTTCGAGGCCAGTATTCCATACGCCGGCGTTTCCACCGTGCCCGGCTACCGAGGCAATCGCCAGATTGAGCTCATCTTCACCCCCGACGTCATCGCCGGCGGCCGCGTCGACGGGTTTTTCGTTGCAGCCAGCGATGTCACACAACGGATGCTCGACACCGCCCAATTGCACCAGTCACAGAAAATGGAAGCCGTCGGCCAATTGACCGGCGGCGTCGCCCATGATTTCAACAATTTACTGGCTGTCATTGTCGGCAGCCTAGCCTTGTTGGAGGAAAAGGTCGGGGATGGCCGGGAGCGAAAGCTTGTTGATGCGGCCTTGCGTTCGGCCAGGCGTGGCGCCGATCTGACCCAGCGCTTATTGGCCTTCGGGCGCCGTCAGGCGTTGATGACCGAATTTGTCGATGCCAATGAATTGGTCGATGGATTGACTGAGCTTCTCAGGCGCACCCTAGGCGTCAGCATCGAAATTCAAACCCAGCTTGGCGGCGATCTCTGGCAGATGAACGTTGACGGCGGCCAATTGGAAAATGCGCTGTTGAATCTGTCGATCAATGCCCGCGATGCCATGCCGGGCAGCGGCACATTGAATATCGAGACCGCCAACATAGCCCTTGATCAGGCCTATACCGATCAGATTGAAAATTTGGAACCTGGAAATTATGTGATGATCGCGGTTTCCGACACCGGCGTCGGTATGGCCGAAGAGGTTCGCGAGCGCGCGGTCGAGCCGTTCTTCACAACGAAAGAGACTGGTCAAGGCAGCGGTTTGGGGCTGAGCATGATATACGGTTTTACCAAACAGTCGGGTGGCCACATGCGCCTTTACAGCGAGCCCGGCGAAGGCACGGTCGTTCAGCTCTATCTGCCCGCAAGCGATGTCGCCCCAACGGAGTGCGAGCGTTCGGTCTCGGCGGTGGAACGACTTAGCGGCCAAGGCGAGCGTATCCTGGTGATCGAGGACGATCCGGAGGTTCGGATTACCACTGTGGCGATGCTGGAATCCCTGGGCTATGAAATTTTGGAAGCGGGGACCGGCATTGAAGCCCTGGAGATCGTCGACGGCGGGGCGGATTTCGACCTTCTGTTCACTGATGTGTTCCTGCCTGGCGGCATGAACGGCCCGGAAGCCGCACGCGAAATCAAAGCGCGCAGGGCCGATATTCCCGTGTTGTTCACCTCAGGCTATAGCGCCGATCAAATCACCCAGGACGACAGCCTGGATGATGCTGTTCAAATAATAGCGAAACCCTTCGAATTGGTGGCCCTGGCGCGCAAAATTCGGGAATGCCTCGGTGATTCAACCATCGTCAACGAACGTCCTTAGTTGGCTCCAGTCATTACCATGCATTGAACCATGTGCAGTCGCAAAAACTTTGCTTGGCGACACCGGGCAGGGCGGGTAAGAGTCCGGCAACGCTGCATTGCACCATTTGCGTTCAGGGATATCCCTCGCGCGCCCTATTCTAAGGAGACACGCCCCATGGCTTACGAAAACATCATCGCCGAAAAACAAGACAACGTCGGCGTCATCACGCTGCATCGCCCCGAGGCATTAAATGCCCTTTGCGCGGCTTTAATCACCGAATTGGCAGCCGCGCTGGATGATTTCGAAGCCGATGATACCATCGGCTGTATCTTGGTCACCGGATCGGAAAAAGCCTTTGCCGCCGGCGCCGACATCAAGGAGATGCAGGACTTCACCTACATGGATGTCTACAACCGCGATTTTATCACCGATGGCTGGGAACGCCTTGCCCAATGCCGCAAACCGACCATCGCCGCTGTTGCCGGCTTCGCGCTCGGCGGCGGCTGTGAAATTTCAATGATGTGCGACATGATCATTGCCGCCGATACCGCAAAATTCGGTCAGCCGGAAATCAAGCTCGGCACATTGCCCGGCGCCGGCGGCACCCAGCGCCTGACCCGCGCGGTGGGCAAAGCGAAAGCCATGGATCTTTGCCTGACCGGCCGGATGATGGATGCCGAGGAAGCTGAGCGCGCTGGTCTGGTTGCACGCCGCGTCCCCGCAGATCAATTGATGAGCGAGGCCATGGATGCGGCGCGGGCTATCGCCGGCATGTCCCGACCAGCCGCGATGCTCAACAAGGAAGCCGTCAATCGGGCCTTTGAGACAACACTCGCCGAAGGCATCCGATTTGAGCGCCGAATATTTCATTCGAGCTTCGCCATGGAAGACCAGAAGGAAGGCATGAGCGCCTTCGCCGAGAAGCGCAAGGCCGAGTGGAAACACCGCTAAGCAGACGCCTATATAATCGGATATCGCCACCGGAGGAGTATTTCATGTTGAAAACGGTTTACCTGATCGCAGCCACATTAATGATTTTGTTGCCCACTGTGCCAGCTCAGGCCCAGTTCAACCCGCTCTCCATCCTTAAGGGCGCGGTCGAAGCCGCCGTTGAAGACCGAAGCGCCACAGACATTAAAACAGACCTGGCGATCAAAACCGAGATCAACGCTGATGTTTACGAACAAGATGTCATGCTGACCGGTGCCGTCGAAAACGCAGCGGCGAAAACCAAAGCCTAAATGTTGGTTGGCCGGATCAAGGGTGTGAAGCGATTGCACAACCTGATCATGGTGATCAAGCCGGTGGACAAGAAGAAGGGCGCGGTTGAGGGATTTGTTGATGACACCGTCATCGACCAGAAAATCAACGCGCTTTTGCTGGATGGCTCGGGTGTCAACGTCACCAACTTCCGCTGGCGTTCGGTTCAAGGGCACGTGTTCCTGTTCGGCCGTGCCCTAAGCGCAAGCGAAAAGACCAAGGCCGCCGGGATCGTCAAAGGAATCAAGACCGTGCTGTCGGTGACCGACCGGGTCAAAGTCCGGCCCAGGGGATGATCCGACGGCGATCAATCGGCCTACCGTCCAGATACGGTCCAAGGACCTGAATTTCAACCAGGACTGAACCCTAATCCGATCGCGGATTATTGAGCACGTCAAATATCGCTTCAAAAAGGCCAAGCAGGTTGAGTGGCTTGGTCAGATAGTGCCGGAACCCCGCTTCGAGGCCGCGCTCAATCTCTTCCGGCATGGCTCGGGCGGTAATCGCCAACACCGGCACATGGGCCGTTCGCGGATCAGCCTGCAAACACTTCAATGCCTCATATCCATCCATGCCCAGCAGGTTGATATCCAAAAGAATAACGTCCGGCACATTGGCGAAGATCAGTTTCAAACCTTCTTCAGCAGTCACGGTTGTCTCCAAGCTGAACTGGTATTGCTAACCGATGACCCGCTCCATCAACAGCCGGTTGGCGTCGTTGTCCTCGACATAAACGATGCGGTAAGGCTCCTCATTAGAAACCTGCGATGGCGTGTTAGAATCGGCCGGCGGGGTTTCCTCTGGATTTGTTTCATCGCCGGTTGGTGCCTTCTCCTCGGTAACTTCATCGGTCGCCAATGGCTCGGAGAGCATATCGAACTCAATCCAGAACGTGCTGCCTTCGCCGACAACACTTTCGACCCCGATATCGCCGCCCATGGCCTCAACGATTTCCTTGGTGATGGACAATCCAATTCCGGTCCCGTCAACGGATCCAAATTCTTCACCGAGCCGGCTGAACGGAAGAAACAGTTCGTCAAAAAGATGCTTGGGAATGCCGCGACCGCAGTCACGTACTTCGACACAAAGTCTATTCGCTTCCGTCCGCCGAGCACTAAGCGTTACCGTGCCACCGGGCCGGTTGTACTTAATCGCGTTGGAAAGAAGATTGACCAACGCTTGGCGGAACCGCGTATTGTCGACGCGGATACGACCGAGATCGCTTTCGCCGGTTTGATCGACAATATCAACGCCGCGACGGTCAGCCAGCGGCCGCACAAAGGCGACACATTGCTCGAAGGCCTCACGGGGTGCAAATTCCTCCGGGTGCATTTCGAACCGCCCAGATTCTATCTTTGCCAAATCGAGAATATCGTCAATCAACGCAAGCAGGTGTTGGCCGGCGGATAGGACGGTTTCGACGGAATCACGCTGGGACAGCGTCAGTTCATCATCCGGGTGATTTTCGAGCAATTGTGCAAATCCGAGAATGGCGTTCATGGGCGTTCGAATTTCATGGCTCATGGCGGAAAGAAAATCAGATTTGGCTTGTGATGTTTGGTTCGCCAGATCTCGGGCGTCGACGAGCTCACTTGTCCGCACACGAACCAGTTCTTCAAGATGGGTACGGTATTCGTTTAACTCTCGTTCGGCTTGTCGGCGTTCCATCAGGTCGGTGAATACCGAGACATACCCGCCCGCCGGCAGCGGATATTGACGCACCTCAATACATCGGCCGTCGCGGTATTGCTTTTCCTCAACCGGGTTGACGTCTTGGTTTTCAATTTCATGGAGGCGCTTCTGGGCCAGAACCTCAGGCGCACCAGGACCAAACAGACCTTCACGGGCACGCTCTGCAAGAATTTCAGATAGCGGTATGCCTTCAAACAAAAACCCTTCACGGAAGCCGTAGACATCTTGAAAAGTTTGGTTCCACGCAACCAGCCGGCGCGCCGCATCCCAAACCGCGACCCCTTGCTCGATAGCATTAAGGGTCTCAATCAGGAATTGAGCCGTGGAGGCATCATCTCGATCGAATTCTGATAATTCATGGATTTCAGAGATATTCGTCATCTTTATGTCGGTTTGACTGCCGTATGGGTCGCCATAGTAACCGCTTGAAAGGCGTCACACCAAGAAACGGCTACTTGGGATCAAAATGGATGGCATGTCATAAGTAGCGACACAACACAGCCACTATAACATAAGGTATAAATTATAGATAGAGAATTTGAATTCTATTCCGATGAGGATCAAGGCGATGATCTTGCAAATTCGGGTCTCAGTGCCCGCCGATACGGCCTTCTTCCTCGGTTGAGCGGTAGCCGTGTTGGAGCGCCACGGCGATACCCTTAATCCGGGGCAAAATCATCAACACCAAGGCGACGACTATCGGCAGCCACATCACCAAATGGACCCAGAGCGCCGGCTCCCAAGTCAGCTCGACATAAAGTGCCAGGCCGACGACAATCGCGCCAATCAGCAGCATCGCCGGCACGACTGGCCCATCACCGACATCGTGGCCGCCAAAACCCAGTTTACAGACCGGGCAGGCCTCGGCGATTTTAAGATATCCGCTAAATATTGAGCCGGCGCCGCAGCGCGGGCAGCGGCCCTTCAGGCCAAGCGACATCAGCTCCCTACTGGTACGTTCAGGAAACTGATGAGGTTCGCTCATTTGGGCTCGAAGTTGCTCTAATTAGGTCGCGGGCACGTATCCGGAACCGCCCCACCAATAGATGCAGACGAACAAGAACAGCCAGACCACATCAACAAAGTGCCAATACCATGCGGCGGCTTCGAAGCCGATATGCGTATCAGCGGTGAAGTGGCCCTTTTTCGCCCGGAAATAGCAGACAACCAGGAAGATCGTACCAACCAAAACATGAAAACCGTGGAAGCCGGTGGCCAGGTAGAAGGTCGATGAATAGATGCCGTCCTTAAAACCGAAGGTGGCGTGGACGTATTCATAAGCCTGGAATCCGGTAAAGGTCGCACCCAGCAGGACCGTCCAAAACAGCCAGTAAGCGCATTTCTGGCGTTCGCCATGCATCATGTAATGATGGGCCAGTGTCACCGTTGCACCCGACGTCAGTAAGATCAGTGTATTCAGGAACGGAATACCGAAGGCCGCAAACGGCACCACACCGGCCGGCGGCCAGACATCGTGAGCTGTGCTGCTGATTGCCGGGATCGTGGCGTCGAAGAAGGCCCAGAAGAAAGCAAAGAAGAACATCACCTCGGAGGTAATGAACAGCACCATACCAACCCGAAGCCCGTGCTTCACCGTCGGCGTGTGATCTGTCCCGCTTTCCGCCTCATTGATGACATCGCGCCACCAGCCATACATGACGTAGAGCATCAAAGCCGTGCCAGCAAGGAAACCTGCCAATGATCCGCCCTGCATGTAATAGATGCCGCCGATCGCCATGGTCATCCCCGCGAGGGAACCGACGAACGGCCATTTCGAGGGACTTACCATATGGTAGGGGTGGTTGCTTTCCGAGCTAGCCATGAAAGGTCTCCATTCAAATTCGCTAACGAATCAGCCTTTTTCGGGTTTATTCAATTGGGTGTCGTCCCGCGCCGCCGTCTTCGGCGCATCGCTTGGCGCCTCGTCAGGTTCGGTTTTATAGAACGTGTAGGACAACGTGATTGTTTTAAGATCGCGGGTATTCGGATCGTTTAGAATTTCCGGATCGACGAAAAACTGCACCGGCATGTCGGCGACCTGCCCGGCGGTCAATGTCTGTTCGGTAAAGCAGAAGCAATCGATCTTTGAAAAATATTGCCCCGCCTTAAACGGTGTCACATTAAACAGTGCCGTGCCGGTGGCGTCGCCTTTGCTTAGGTTCTTCGCCTGATAGAATGCCAATCTCTCTTCACCTAATCGCACCGTCACCTGCCGTTGCACAGGCTTGAAGCGCCACGGCAGGTTGGGATTGATATTGGAATCGAAGCGAACCGTAATGGTTTTTTCCGATATTTCCGATGGCCCGGCAGCGACATCGGTCTTCGGTTGCCCGCCATATCCCGTGACGTCACAGAACAGTTGGTAGAGCGGCACCGAGGCAAACGACAACCCGACCATGCCGGCGACAAACACCCATAGTGCGGTTGCCGTCATTCGGTTGCGGGTGTCGCGCGATGCCACGGTTCGTCTTCCTTCCAACCCAGCCTTACTCGGCCGGCGCCTTGCCGGTCATGTCGGGCATCACCTCGTGAGTGTGCCACGGCGCCGGTGAGGCAATGGTCCATTCCAGCGTCGTCGCACCTTCGCCCCATTCATTGTCGGCCACTTTCGGGCCCGAGAACGTCCGCCAGACAACAATAAAGAACAGCAAGGTGCCGATCGCCGTGATCAACGCACCGACGGAACTGACATAGTTCCAGCCTTCATAAGGCGCGGGGTAATCCGGAATACGCCGGGGCATGCCGGCGAAGCCTGAGAAGTGCTGCGGGAAGAACGTCACATTGACGCCGATAAAGAAAACCCAGAACTGCAGCTTCGCCAAGCCGCGCGGATACTGGCGACCGATCATTTTGCCGACCCAATAGAAGTAGCCCGAGAACATGGCGAGAACGGCCGCGATAGCCATCACGTAATGGAAGTGAGCCACGACGAAATATGTATCGTGGAAGACCACGTCGGCACTGGAGTTCGCCAAGGTAATCCCGGTGACGCCGCCGACGACAAACAGGAAAATGAAACCGAAGGCATAAAGCATCGGCACTTCGAACTTGATCGAGCCACCCCACATGGTCGCCAGCCAGCTAAAGATTTTCACCCCCGTGGGCACGGCAATGACCATCGTCGCGGCCGTAAAGTAAGCCCGCGTATCGGCGGTGAAGCCGATGGTGAACATGTGGTGCGCCCAGACGACGAAGCCAACAACGCCGATGGCCGACATGGCATAGGCCATGCCGAGGTAACCGAACACTGGCTTTTTCGAGAACGTCGAGACCACCTCAGAGATGATGCCGAAGGCCGGAATAATAATGATGTACACTTCCGGGTGACCGAAGAACCAGAACAGGTGCTGCCACAATACCGGGTCGCCACCTTCACCAGGGATAAAGAACGCAGTGCCGAAGTTCCGGTCGGTGAGCAGCATCGTCAGCGCGCCGGCCAATACCGGCAAGGCCAGCAAAAGCAGGAAAGCGGTGATCAAAATCGCCCAGACAAACAGCGGCATACGGTGGATGGTCATCCCCGGCGCGCGCATGTTGAAGATCGTGACGATGAAATTGATGGCGCCCAAAATTGATGATGCACCGGCCAAGTGCAGCGCCAGAATGCCGAAATCGACCGACGGTCCAGGATGGAAATCAGCACTGGCAAGAGGTGGATAAACGGTCCAACCAGTGCCCGGGCCGTCGCCAATTATGGTTGAAAGCACTAACAAAACGAGCCCCGCAGCCAAAAGCCAGAAGCTGATGTTATTCATGCGCGGGAAGGCCATGTCCGGTGCGCCGATCATCAGCGGAACAAACCAGTTGCCGAAGCCACCAATCATCGCCGGCATGACGACAAAGAAGACCATCAGAAAGCCGTGTGCGGTGACCAACACATTGTAGAACTGGAAGTCATCGATGTATTGGATGCCCGGTTCCGCCAATTCCAGGCGGATGTACCACGACATGGCACCGCCGACGATCGCCGCAATGAACGAGACGATGATGTAGAGCGTACCGATGTCCTTGTGGTTGGTGGAACAGAACCACCGGGTAAAGAATCCCGGCATGTGATGGTCATGTTCGTCGTGATGGGCATCCGCTGCGTTGGCCATTTTCAAACCCTCTCGATAAAACCCTGATGACTGTCCGTGACGACCCTAAATACTGAGCGTTATTTGGCCGCCGTGGCATCTGCCACGCGCACCGGACTGTCGTTGTCTTCTTTGTTTCCATTACTAGCGAATTTCTTTTTCGCCTTGGCGACCCACGCGGCGAATTCAGCTTTTGGCAGCGCCTTGATATGGATCGGCATAAAGCCGTGATTGACGCCACACAATTCCGAACACATGCCGTAGTAATCCCCCGGCGCGTTGATGTGCGTCCAGGTCTCATTGACCCGGCCCGGCGTGTTGTCCATTTTCAGCGCCAACGACGGCACCGCCCAGTTGTGAATGACGTCGTTCGAACTTTGCAGAATACGAATGTTTGTATTGGCCGGCAGATACACTGGATTATCAACCGTTAACAATCGCGGCTGACCGGGCTTTAACTCATCATCGGGGACTATGAAGCTATCGAATGTCATGTCACCGTGGTCAGGGTACTCATAAGTCCAGAACCACTGATTACCGATCACCTTGATGGTCATTTCCGGATCAGTTGTCTTGTCCGCGTAGTACAGCAATTTCAGCGACGGCACTGCAATCACCACCAAGATCAAAATTGGCAGCCCCGTCCAAACGACCTCAAGCAACGTATTGTGCGTGGTCTTTGACGGAACCGGATTGGCCTTGGCATTAAACTTGATGCAGATATAGGTCATGATCCCGAGAACGAATAACGTGATGATGCCTTCGATCCACAGCAGGAAAACATTGAAATCATAAACCTGCTCGGCGACCGGCGACATCGGGTTCTGAAACCACAATTGCCAGGGCTTGGAGCGCATCTCAACGGTTTCGGCCAAAGCCGTGCCACCGAGCATGAATCCGAGTGCCAAAATCCCGAGAACCATGGCCGGGGTCAGCGTGAACAGTCTTTTCAGCATGTTTTCCATCCGATTTTCAGACCGAGTCGATTTTCTTTTTACCCACTTAAACCACACACACTGTGGCACATGGCTTTCATATTCGTTACCGCCTTTGTATCCGCAGATTCCCCGGCAGGCAAGAACTGCGGTCATTCACATACAAAATTTGGAATGTACAACGATTCCAATCGACTCGGCGCTGATGGAGAACATCAAAACTCCAATGTTTTTGCAGATTTCCGTTCATCGACATTGAAACGACCCGCGTACCCGATTAATTACCCAGGATGGCGATCACAGGAGAACAGGCATGAACAAGAAGAATTTGATCTTGGGCGCCATATTGGCATTGGCCGCATTGGCCATGTACGCGAGTATTTTCGTCAAAATGTCCTGATCTATCGGCCCGATACTATGCTCCGGCAAAATAGGCGTCGTCACACATGATCGAAATTCAGGATTTCACCCATATTATCGCCAGCCTCAATGGGCTTTCGGTCATCTGCCTTGTCGCCGGATTTATCTTTATCCGCCGTGGCGAGCGCACCAAGCACCGCGCCTGCATGTTGGCGGCAGTTAGCGTGTCGGCTTTGTTTCTGGTGTTTTACGTGATTTATAAAATGAACTCGGGCTTTGCTAAATTCGGCGGCGAGGGCTGGATTAGACCCGTGTACTTTTCCATCCTTGCGGCCCATGTGATCGGTGCCATTGCGATCACACCGCTGGTGCCCTTGACGCTTTACCGGGCGTTGAAAGGCCAATTCGATAAACACAAACGTCTAGCACGGTGGACCTGGCCGCTGTGGGTTTATGTCGGCATATCGGGGGTCGTCGTCTATTTCATGGCCGTGCATCTGTATCCGCATGTGCCGGCCTGACATGTCATGAACGCATTCCGCCCCGCTCAAGCCCAGCAATGGAACCTCTACGCCGGTTTCGCCCTGGCCATGGACACCCCGTCGGCGCGGGCCGAATTACGCGGCTGGTGCGGCTTGGCGTTGGCGTCGTTGGCGATTGCCGGCATCTTTGCACTCTTGATTGCCTTGTCGCGCGTGCCCGGCGCGGAAACGATTTCGTTGCTGCCGCTGGCGTTCTTTAAAAAAGGCCTGGTCGTCCACGTCGTATTCTCATTCGTCTTATGGTACTTGAGCATTCTGGGTGCAATTTCGACCATTGCCGCGCACCGGCTTTGTTCAGCCAATCCTCCAGGCGGCGCGCTGGCCCGTGGTGCCTTGTGGTTGGGGTACGCGTCGGCCGTGATGCTGTTCGTGCCGGGTTTCATGGATCGCGGCGCCGCCAGCCTGAACAATTATATCCCGGTCATCATCGACCCCATCTATCTGGCCGGCCTAGCCGTCCTCGCTGCTAGCCTGGTGTTATCGTCAATTCGGTTGTTATTGGCGTTGGCGCAACGCGACGGCCCGCTTGAACCGATCTCTTTGAGCGCAATCAACGGGTCCATACTGTTTGGGTTGGCGATGGCGTGCATGGCCGTCGCCGGCATGCGCATATACGGCGCCGCGCTGGACGACGGATTCTTTGAACACCTGTTCTGGGGCGGCGGCCATCTGCTTCAATTCGTCAACGTAGCTTTGCTGCTCGGCGCCTGGTATCTGCTTGGCGGGCTGGCGCTGCAAACACCAATAGTCCGCCCCAGCAGAATTCAACTGGCCCAAGGATTACTGTTGGCCGGCGGTCTGATGGGGCCGTTGTTCTATGCCATATTTGAGACCTTCAGTGTCGACCAGGCCGAAGCATTTACCTGGCTGCAGTACGTCTTTGCGGTGCCGACAGTGCTGATCGCCGGCTTGGCGCTGCAAACCATTTTGGCCGAACGGGCCGCCGGCAATCATCCGACGACACTGGAACCACTGCCGAGGACGGCATTGCTTTGTTTAATTCTGTCTGTTGCGCTGTTCGCCATCGGCGGTTTTTTAGGTATATTCGTCGACGGCGCCGATACCCGCACACCGGCTCACTATCATGGTGTCATCGGCGGCATCAACGTCGCCTTCATGGGATTGTTCTACTGTTTCTTCCTGCCGCTACTGGGTCGCGGCCTGACGATCGGCCGCGCCGCCCGCTTGTCCGTATGGTTCTATGCCTTCGGCCAGACCTTCCATTCACTCGGATTATTTCTGGCCGGCGGTTACGGTGCGCCGCGAAAGACCGCCGGCACCGACCAGGGCATAGAGGCCTTGGGCGCGATGATCGGGCTTTACGGCATGGGCGTCGGCGCCATCGTGGCGGTGACGGGCGGCGTCATGTTCATCTGGATTTGCGCCCGGGCAATACTTCGCCGAACCTCAGCGCCATAAACAATGCTGGAAGCAATGCTGGCGCCGGGCGGCCAGCTTGCTTATAAGTTGCGCGTTACCGGCC
>JABJBP010000157.1 GCA_018665815.1 Rhodospirillaceae bacterium | reverse complement strand
TGGTTGCGGGGGCATGCAACAATCAAGCTCCTACAAACCGCACCATTGCTAAAAGAGTATAAGTTTCAACAGCTTCCGCTGTTGCGCCGAAACCGGACCATATTTTGTCCGGGTCAGAACGCCCGCACATGACTGCCATCTCAACCGGTCAACGCAACACATGCATTAAATCTCTCAGCTGGTGTTTCAAATTTCAATGTCTTTCTGGGGCGTTCGTTTAGCTGACGGGCTATCTTGTTGAGATGAGCCGGCGAGTGCCCGGACAAGTCGGTTCCCCTTGGAAAGTATTCTCTGAGTAGCCGGTTCGGGTTCTCGTTGGAGCCGCGTTGCCACGGGCTTTGCGGATCACAAAAATACACATCAACATCCGTTGCCAATGTAAACCGCTTATGGTCAGCAAGTTCCTTGCCCCGATCCCAGGTCAGAGATTTGTAATGCTCTCGCGGTAATTGATGGGCCTGTTTAATCAAGGCTGAGACCACGCTTTGCGTATCCTTCTTTGCAACTTTGGCCAGCATCACATAACGCGTATGCCGTTCAACCAATGTGGCAATATAACTGTTCTTTGAGCCACCAATAAGGTCACCTTCCCAATGGCCGGGAACAGCCCGATCTTCAACGCTGGCCAGTCTTTCCCTGATCGACACGGTTCCCTTGATCTGGCCAAGTCCATTGCGCTTCAGACTGGCATGTCTGGAACGGCGTATCGTGCGTTTTGAACGAAGATACTGCATCAGTTCCTTCTTAAGCACGCCGCAGGCCTGAACAAACAGACTTCGATAGATCGTCTCGTGTGACACCTGATTGTGCTCTTCGTTTGGATACGTTCGCTTCAGCCAACCGGCAATCTGCTCCGGTGATCAGTGTATTGTGAGCTTGTTTGATATCACACGCTGCAAATGTTTGTTGAATGCAAGCTTGCACAGTTTGGGACGCCTTGCCCGAACCCAGGCCTGGCTCTCAGCATTAACAGCACGGTAGACATCATAGCCACCATTGCGGCTAATCTCACGACTGATGGTCGACGCAGATCGGCAAAGCTCTCTGGCAATCGCACGCATCGAATGACACGCAGCCACGCCACGTGAGATGATCTCGCGTTCAATAAGTGTCAGCGCCAATCTTGATCGCTTTCGATCTGGTGGACGAATACCTCCCATGCGCGACTATAAGGGGTAAATCGAGGAGGAATCGCGATCAAACAAACGTCCGATGGAACTCATCGACTCGCCACGCTGCCAGCGATCCCATATCTCGGACTTCTGCTCACTCGTAAAATAAATCCGACGCCTGTAACTCATAACAACACCCCATCTTTTCTCTAAAGTTTAAAGTGTTGCGTCGACCTATTGAGATCACCTCGGTTTCCGGACATTCGAACAATTGGACCCACCCAATTGGAACAATTCAATTGCCGGGCTTTCATGAAGAAATTGAAATATCTTGCTGACCATGCAATTGCCGGGTTGACGACATCGCAAACCTCGCCTGTTGCGGCACCACATGAACCCCAGCCGACCTCGCCGTTCGTCCTCAGGAGCTTCATTTTGACAAATCTCTCTCATGGACTGCCACAATATGCGGCAATCGAAAAAACCCGGGCCGCCACCAGTTTGATAGACGACGGCCAAGGCAAGTTTGACAGGAAGGTTTCCTAGCAGCCGGTGTCGGTCGGCCCCTTGCGGTTTGCGGCGAAGCGCCAACACAAGGGTAGAACGGCGGCAGCCAGCGCGAGTTTGGCAAGATCACCAAAGACGAACGGCGACAGGCCCCAGGCAAGGATCGGCTTATCCCAACCGAACAAGTTACCAAGCCACAGCAGCCCAAGGGCGTATATGACAATGTAGCCAAGCAACATTGCGAGCGCTGTTGAAATCACATTCCGATCCCAACCGCGTTCCGCCAGATAGCCACACAAGGAGGCCGCCAGGACGAAACCGATGAGATAACCACCGGTTCCGCCCAACATGTAGGACAAACCAATTCCCTTCTCTGGCGTGCCGGAGAAAACAGGCAAACCGGCAGCCCCTTCGGCCAGATATAGGAGCACAGTTGTGCCACCCAACCGCCAGCCGTAAGCCATGCCTAATGCCAACACGACAAACGTCTGCATGGTCATCGGCACGGGATAGAATGGAACGGAGATTTTCGAAGACACGGCTAGGAGAAGCGAGCCCACGACCGCAAGCACGGTGTTTCGGAAAAGCCTGCTCTCTATCTCCTGCGGCCAAAGGGCCAGGGCCAAAGTTTTTTGCATGATGTACCTCATCTCGAAATGTTTGCTTGGATTAGGGAGCTTCCTGGTTCTCGTCGGAAGTCGGCATCGGTGTGATACCGAGCGCCTGATAGCTGCCTGTCTTCAATTGTGCAGGGCGGCTTTTGGGCTGATCGTTTCGTGTTCACTTGTAGGTCCCAGTCTCGATGTAGCCTGTCGTTGGCGGTGACCCGCGAAAAATCGGGTCCCGGAATACAGCGCGGAGAAATTCAACGTTGGTCGACAGCCCTTCGATTTCGGTTTTGTCGAGCGCCGCGACAACGCCCTCTATCGCCGCCCCACGATCCTCTCCCGCCACTATGAGCTTAGCGATCATCGGATCGTAATAGGGCGTAATCTTGTCTCCCTCCCGAACACCGGTATCGATTCGAAGGCCATCGGTCGCCTGCGGCATTCGCAAATGGGTGATCTCGCCCGGCGACGGCAGGAAATTCTTTTCCGGCCGCTCGGCGTAGATGCGGCATTCTATGGCGGTTCCATTGGCCTTGATGTCGCCCTGTGCCGGAGGCTCGAAGGAGCCAGCTGCGAGTGCGATCTGCCAGGCAACCAAGTCGATGCCGGTTATCATCTCCGTCACCGCGTGTTCGACCTGGATGCGGGTGTTCATCTCCAGGAAATAGAACCGATTAGTGTCGCAGTCGTATATGAACTCCACCGTGCCGGCGCCGCGGTAGCGCCCATGAGCGACCAGTTCAAGGGCGGCGTTGCGCATCGCATGGCATTCGCGCTTCGGGATCGATGCCGCTGGCGCCTCTTCTATGATTTTCTGGAAGCGACGCTGCACCGAGCAATCGCGGTCGTAAAGGTGCACGCCGCCGCCATCACCAAAACCGAAGACCTGG
This sequence comes from Rhodospirillaceae bacterium, assembly GCA_018665815.1. Classification (GTDB taxonomy): domain Bacteria; phylum Pseudomonadota; class Alphaproteobacteria; order Rhodospirillales; family Casp-alpha2; genus UBA3470. The sequence goes on along the minus strand of JABJBP010000157.1, from coordinate 6,206 downwards.
ACCTCGATGTGGCGGGCATTGGGAATGAAGGATTCCAGATAGACAGTGCCGTCGCCGAAACTCCGCTCGGCCTGGGTTTGGGTCGATTCCACCTGGGCCAACAATCCCTCCGCGCTCTCGACCATCCGCATGCCAATACCGCCGCCGCCCGCCGCCGCCTTTACCAATAGCGGATAACCAATCACCTCGGCAGCGTGTTCAATGCCGGAAAGATCGCCCATGGGAAAACGTGGGCTGCCGGGCAGCACCGGCACGTGCGATCCCTTGGCGATGTCGCGGGCACGTTCCTTGTCGCCCATGTCCTCGATGGTCTTGGCTCGCGGGCCAATCCATGTCAGTCCTGCCGCCTCCACCGCTTCGGCGAAACGCGGGTTCTCAGCCAAAAAGCCGTATCCCGGGTGAATGGCCTCGGCGCCCGATGTCTGGGCCGCTTGCAGCAGGTTCTCGTGGACGAGATAGCTTTTGGCCGGCGGCGCCGGACCGATGGGTATCGCCTCATCGGCCATGGCGACATGCATGGCTTCCCCATCGGCTTCGGAATAGACGGCAACAGTCGCGAGACCGAGCGCCTTGCAGGTCCGGATGAGGCGGCAGGCGATCTCGCCACGATTGGCGATGAGGATTTTGTTAATGGACATCGATCTTCCGCTAAGGCGCAACGCCGGCGCGCGACCGCGGGCCGAGGTTGATTTTGAGGCGACTTTGGGCCAGCGCGATGTATTCGCAGAGCAGCGGCCGCGTTTCGCGCGGATCGATGATCTCTTCGACCGCCAATGCCTCAGCGGTGCGGAATGGCGATGAATAGGCGTGCAATTCCGCTTCCAGTTCCTTCTCCTTGGCCTTGGGATCGTCGGCGGCCTCGATCTCGCGCCTGAACGCCGCCGCCACGCCGCCTTCAACCGGCAACGACCCCCACTCACCGCTCGGCCAGGCAAGTTTAAGATCGATGTCGTTCTTGTTGCAGGTCGCCATGCCGGCCATGCCGTAGCATTTGCGGATCACCAGTGTCAGTGTCGGCACCTTCAACTGCCCCGCGGTGTAGACGGCGCGCATGCCTTCGCGGAGCGTTCCCTCGGATTCCGCTTTCAGGCCGACCATGAAGCCCGGCACGTCGACGAAGAAGACGATGGGGATATGGAAGGTGTCGCAAAGTTCCATGAAATGAATCTGCTTGCGGGCCGCGTCGGCATCCATGGCGCCACCGTAAACCTTGGGATTGTTGGCGATGATCCCCACCGGTCGACCGCCCAGACGCGCCAGCATGGTGATGACGGCCTTGCCGTAGGTCGGGCGAACCTCGAACTCAGACCCCTTATCGACGACCATGCCGACCAGTTTTTTCATGTCGTAGGCCTGGGTACGTTTCTCCGGCACCACGTCGATAAGCGCGTCCTCGCAACGGTCCACCGGGTCGTCGACGGGCAGCACCGGCGGGTGCTCCCAGACGTTTGTCGGCATGAAACTCAGGAAACGCCTGATCTGCTCGAACGCTTCCTCTTCGGTTGCCGCGGTATTGTGGACGGAACCGGCCTTGTTGACGGCGATCTTCGGTCCGCCCAAATCTTCTTTTGTAATGGTCTGACCGAGCGAGCGCTTCACCACCGGCGGCCCAGCGGCGAAGATCTGGCTGGTGCCGTCGACCATGACTGAGAAATGCGACAGGATGGCCCGCCCAGCGGGGCCGCCAGCTGCCGTTCCCAAGACGGCGGAGATGACCGGCACTTCGCCTAGAAGCTCGACCGACCGCTCGAACCCGTCGACGCCCGGAAACACCACAAAGCCCCGACGCTTGGCAGAGGTTACGGAGCCACCGGCGCCGTCGATGAGGTTGACCAAGGGAATCTTGTAGTGATGGGCCAGGTCTTCGATATAGCCGCCCTGACCACCCTTTCGTCGCTGCGCGCCGAAGCTGGTGCCGCCGCGTACAGTGAAATCTTCGCCGCCGATGGCGACACTGCGACCGTCAATCTTGGCAAGCCCCGCGACGTAAGTGGCCGGGGTGACGCCCTCGAGCTTCAGGTTGTCATCGTAGGTGCCGGTACCGGCGAGCGTGCCGACCTCGCGGAAGCTTCCCTCGTCGGAGATGCCACCAATGCGCTCGCGCACGGTGAGGCGCCCGGCCGCGTGCTGTCGCGCGACATTGGCTTCGCCACCCATTTTTGCGGCATCGGTGCGGCGCTTATCGAGCTCATCGATCTTTTCCTCCCAGTAGCCGAGTTCGTTTTCTAGCTTTCTATCAGACACAGCACTTGGTCCTCTTCCACGGAATCCTCGGGCGCGACCTTGATCTCCATGAGCGTTCCTGCCACAGGCGCCTCGACCGGAATTTCCATCTTCATGGATTCCAAGATCATAATCTCCTCCCCCTCCGCGACACTGTCGCCTTGGGACTTCACGATCTTCCACACCGAGCCGATAATCTCGGAGGTAACTTCGGTTGTTGCCATCAGGGAATTCTCCAGTTTGTGTTGGGATCAATAGGTGGTGGGCCAGGCCGACATGCGGTGTTTGCCAATACCGCCCGAAAGCCGCAATTGGTGGATTTCCAACTGCTGGATTAAGTAGCGACGCGTGTCTGCCGGTGAGATCACCGCCTGCACACCGTATATTTCGGCCAAGTCATAGGCGGAGCTGTCTTTATCCATCTGCTCACGGATAGCCTGCTTGGTCTCCTCGGACGCATCTTGCCCCCAGGTGACAATCTCGGTAGCGAAATGCGAATCCATAAAACTGATTTCCGCTGTCGGCCAAGCAACCACATCATCGGAATTACGTCCTCCACCCATGTTCAGATAGGCCTGCCCATAGGTCTTGCGCATGATCACCGAAAGCTTTGGCACCGTGCACATCTGTAACGCCTGCATGAAGTTCATGATCTTGCCGGGCGCCTTCTGCTTCTCGCCCTCGATGCCGATGACGAAGCCCGGCGTGTCGACCAACAGGATCAGCGGAATATTGAACGAATCGCACATCACCGTGAACCGCGTCGCCTTCTCGCAACCAGCAACGTCCAACGCGCCGGCCTTGCCCATGGGGTTCGACGCGATGAACCCGACCGTTTTGCCGTCCAACCGCGCCAGTCCTACCGCCACGGTGCGCCCGAAGCGGGGCTTGAACTCGAAGAAGCTATCGGAGTCAGCAATGCAGTTGATGATCTTCCGCACGTCATAGCCGCGTTTTCGGCTATCGGGCAGGATATCGAGGATTCGCGCCGCGCCATCGTCGCTGCCGGCCGGCACGGGCGCCGTGGGCGGCAATTCGCTGCAGTTGGACGGCATGTAACTCAAGAACTGTTTGATCTGTTCCAAGGCTTCTTCATCTGTATCCACCACGCGATCGATGAGGCCGGTGACCCGTTCGTGCAGTTTCCACCCGCCCAAATCCTCGGCCTCGACATCCTGGCCGATGGCGAAAGACGCAAGCCCCGGGCTCGCCACGGCCATCACTGCGCCCTTGCGGAACACCGAGAAATCGGCAAGGCAGGTATACCAGGCGGAGGACCCGTAGCACTGCCCCAACACCGCAGAGGCCCAGGGGCTCTCGCGGTTGCGGATATATTGGTGCGGATCGTTGCCAAGGTTCACGCCCATACCCTTGGCACCCATGTTGTCGGGCATGCGCGCGCCAGAGGATTCGCCGAAAAACACCATCGGAAAACCGCGCTCGGTGGCGACGCGCTTTACGTGGCCAATCTTTTTCATGTTTGTGGCGCTGCTCGAAGCACCCTTGGTTGTGAAGTCGTTGGCGACCACGCCGACCGTGCGGCCATCGACCTTAGCGAAACCGGCGACTTTGCCGTCGGCAGGGGTCTTATCGCGGTCTTCGGGCACGATGGAAGAAACCGCGAGCAAACCGGTTTCCACCCAACTGCCTTCGTCAATGAAGCTGTCTATCCGGGAGCGCGCGTTCATGACCCCTTGCGCCTCGCGCCGAGCCAGCCGCTCCGGACCGCCCATGGCCTGGGCCTTCTCCTCGCGTGCCTGCAAATCCGCCAACATGTCTTCGAAACTCATTCGTCTTCCTCCCCGACCGGCAGGCCGTTCCCGTAAATCGCGCCGTCGCGGGCCAAGCGCTCCAGCTCCGCGGCATCCAAATTCAGCTCTGCGGCCAGCACATCGGCGGTATCGTCACCGATGTCGTGGCCGGCCCAGCGGATACGACCCGGCGTGCCCGAGAGTTTGGGCACCACGCCGGGAACCGTCACCGGGCCTAGCTCCGCATCCTCGACCTCGACCAGCATGTCGCGCGCGGCGTAATGCGGATCGTTGAAAATGTCCTCGACCGTATAGATGCGCGACGCCGGCACCTTGGCCTGGTCGAGCGCCGCCTCGGCCTGGGCAAGGTCGAGGGTCTGGGTCCATTCCGCCACCAAGGCGTCACACACCGCTTGGTTTTCGGCTCGCGACACGCCGTTGGCAAAACGCGGGTCGTGGATCAACTCCGGCCTACCCATGGCTTTCGCCAGACGATCAAACACTGCGTTGGAAGCGGCAGCGAGTAGAACGTAGCGCCCATCTTTGGTGGGGTAGATGGAATTGGGGGTGTTCCCGGGCAGCAAGGGGCCGGCGCGTTCGGCGACGATGCCCAGTTGCTGGTACACCGGGACGTGCGGCTCCATAAAACTGAACGAACCTTCGTAAAGCGCGGAATCGACCACTTGTCCACGGCCCGTTCGAGTGCGCTCATGTATAGCCATTACCGCGCCGAAGGCCCCATAGAGCCCCGCGATGTAGTCGGCCATGGATGTGGCGACACGCGGTGGCGGCAGGTCCGGGTCGCCAGTGATCTCGCGCAAGCCGCTGACCGCCTCGCAAACCACGCCGTATCCGCCGCGATCGCTGTAGGGACCGTCCTGCCCGAAACCACTAATCCGCACCATCACAAGCCCGGAATTGATGGCGCTTAGGCTCTCATAGCCCAGCCCCCAGCGCTCCAACGAGCCGGCGCGGAAGTTTTCGACCACAATATCGGCCCCCTCGCAGAGGCTGCGCACCAGTTGTCGGCCCTCGTCGGTGCGAAGATCGATCGACACGATCTTCTTGCCGCGCTGAATCGACGCGTTGTAGAGCGAACGGCCGTCGCGGCGGTGGCTGAAGGTTCGGATGGTGTCGCCGTCCGGCTGCTCGACCTTGATCACATCAGCACCGAAATCAGCCAACAGCCGCGCGCAGAAGGGACCGGCCACCGTCGAGCCAAGTTCAATCACCCGCAACCCGACGAGCGGCCCCGAGGCCTTGGAAGTTTCGTTTTCGCCGCTCACAGAAGATATTCCCGATAGTTGTCGAACCATTCACGTGCGCTGCGGATGTTCTTGCGCTTCAGACGCTCAGCTTTCTCAGCCTTGCCATCGCGCATGGCGGCAAGGATCTCCCGGTGCTGACGCATCCCTTCCTGGGCGCGACCGGGCACCAGAACGAGACGTCGGATCAAGACATGGGTACGGTCATAGAGGCTATCCAGGAGATTGCTGAGCACCTCATTCTTAGCCGCCTCGATACAACGCCGGCGGAACAGGTGTACGGCGTCCTCGTAAGCGCCAAGGTCGTTACGGGCAAGCTTGGCGTCCATGCTCTTGCCGAACAGCTCAGTGAGATCGCCCCAACTTTCCGCCGGTCCCCTTTCCGTGGCGAGGCGCACCATTTGAGCTTCTAAGACTTCGCGAACTTCGAACAACTCGCCCGCCTTTCGTGGGTCCAGGCGTGCAACCATTGCGCCGCGATTGCGGATGTGTTCGATCAGGCCGCGTTCTTCCAAGATGTTGAAGGCGTGACGTACGCGAGCGCGGGAGACGCCAAATTCTGTGGCCAAATCCTGTTCGCGCAACGGCACGCCGGGCGCAACGGCATGGTCAACGATGCGTCGACGCAGTTCCTCTATCAGGTGATCGTTGACCACCTCCGCCGGGCTCAGGGAAATTGCCTTGTCGCTAGATGTTGCCGCCATGCTGGATGCCTTCCGATTTCCAATCTCCAATTTGAATTATGTATACAATATTGTCAACAATCTAAAGTAGCGATAGGGGGGCTAAGCGTATCGCTTCAGAATAATTGGTTCATCCAGAATTCCACCTCAATGAACTTAATCGAATGTCAACGGCGGAGTAAAACCAGTCCAAAAGGCGGAGTAAAACCAGACCACTTAATGTGAAGACGCGCGGTGTGTTGTGGGTTGTCCCGGTAGTCCATAGGAGGGCCCCGCGCTGCTTC
>JABJBP010000019.1 GCA_018665815.1 Rhodospirillaceae bacterium | reverse complement strand
GCCCTTCGGCGCGGGGCCCAGCCTTGAGTTGGTTGCCGCGCCAGAGCGGAGTTAAAAATTCGTAATCATACCGGGTTCGGGTGGTGGGGTGGGGCGTTGTTGCCACCATTGGCTGACGTCAAAAGCCAGCAGCCCGATGCCCAGTGCGCAAAGCACGAAAGCCGTTTTGTCTTTCGTGATTTTCCTTTGGAAGGTGTGGTTGGTTTGATTGGCGCCGAGGATTTCCACTTGTGGCCCCTGGCCGATTTCGCGGCGACGGTTTTCCAGATAGCCGCCTTCGAGTTCCTTGAAGTTGCTGCCCAGATGCAAGTACTCGGCGATCATCGGTTGGAATACGGCGGCCAGGAATAAGGCAGCGGCGAGCCCGGCCCATAGCGGCGTGTAGGCACGCGTAAATACCAACCCCACATAGCAAGCGCTGATTAAAACGCCACCGGCGTTGATGCCCATCAGGATTCGCAACGCGCACCTCCACGATTGCAAAGTTGAATCATAGAACGGGGCACTGGAGGACTACAACTATTGCCGTTGCGCGCGCCCTAGCGCGACATCACCAGGGTTAGCCAGCCGTTGCGGACCAGCCGTCGGCGTATGCGCAGCCCATGCACTTGGTGGACGTGGGCGACCCGGTTACCGTCGCGTTCCAACAGGCCCGATAGCACGGCGATACCGCCGCCATCCCTTGCCGATCTAAGGTGGCGGGAAAGATCGCAGGCCATGTGGATCAGCGGCCGGGCCAGGATATTGGCGGTGATCAAATCATAGGGGCCGCCGCCATTGACCGGGCGCGATTGATAGCCGGGGCCGCACACGGCGCGAATCAGTGCACCGACACCGTTGCGTCGGGCGTTGAGGCGAGTGACGCGGGCGGATTCCGGATCGATGTCGCTGGCAATGATCGCGGCGCGCCAGGTTTTGGCGACGGCAATGCCAAGGATCCCTGACCCACACCCCATGTCCAGCGGCCGGCGGAACCGGTGCGAGCGGGCCAGACTGTCGAGCGCTTCCAGGCAGCCCGCCGTCGAGGCATGTTCGCCCGAACCAAACGCCGTTCCTGGATCAAGCAGGATCGGAATGGCGCCTGCCGGGATTAGGCCGTCAAAGTGCGTACCGTGGATAAAATACCGCCCGATACTAACCGGGAGAAACGCAGTCATGTTTTCCGCCAGCCAATCACGCGGCGGCACCAGATCACATTTGACCCAGGCTTCGGCATCGACACCGACATCGCCGAAAGTTCGGGCAATGTCTTTTCGAATGCCGTCGCGGTCGGGCTCGGCACCGGTGAAGCCTTCGATTAGCCAGTCGCTGTCATCGTCGTCGTTATCGACCTTAAACGACGCCACGGCGACGCACCGGGTTTCCAAAACGTCCTCGATGGCGGCGCGTGCGGCGCGCGGCACCTTGGTTTCAATCCGCCACAAAAATGTCGGTTGGGTCATCGCTCTCAGATTGCCTCGACGAAGCTCATCATGACCTTCTTGGTGCCCGCCTTCTCAAAGGCAATTTCCAGTTTGTCGCCGTCGATGCGGAGTATCCGCCCATAGCCGAATTTCTGATGGAAGATACGTTCGCCTTCGCTGAAGCCACCGGCCGGCGCCTTGCGTTCTTCGACGCGCCAATCCGTATCTTCCAGAGTGACGCTCTGGCCGCGGCGGCGGCGTGGCCGCCAGCTGGGACCGTCAAAAAAACTCGCCGTATCTTCAAGCCCACCGCCTTGCTGCCCGCCGCCATACAAACCGGGCGCGCTTTCCATTTCAATGTGGTCTTCGGGCAGTTCATCAATGAACCGCGATGGCGTCGCACTTTGCCAGTTACCATAGATGCGCCGATTGGCGGCGAACGACACAATGGCGCGTTGGCGCGCGCGCGTCAGCCCGACATAAGCCAGACGGCGTTCTTCCTCGAGCCCGCCGGTGCCGCCCTCATCCAAGGCACGCTGGTGCGGAAACAAGCCTTCTTCCCAGCCCGGCAGAAAGACCGTCTCGAACTCCAGACCCTTGGCACCGTGAAGGGTCATCAAGTTGACCTTGTCTTCGATCATCGAATCTTCGTTTTCCATGACTAGACTGACATGCTCCAGGAACGCCGCCAGGGTATCGAAGTCTTCGAGCGCGGCGATCAATTCCTTGAGGTTGTCCAATCGGCCCGGCGCTTCCGGCGCCTTTGATGTCTTCCACATGGCCATGTAGCCGGCTTCGTCGAAAATCGTTTCCGCCAGTTCCGCGTGTCCGACCATATCGCCCAATCCCCGCCAGCGTTGGAAATCGGCCAACAGATCAGCCAGCGTCTTTCGCGCCCGGGGTTTGATCTCATCGGTCTCAATTAATTTTCCGGCCGCGCGTACCAGCGATATACGTTCTGCCCGGGCCAACAGATGGATCGGCTGCAGGGTTGCCTTGCCGATGCCACGCTTCGGCAGATTGACGATGCGCTCAAAGGCCAGATCATCGTCGGGCTGCGCCGTGACGCGCAGGTAAGCAACGGCGTCGCGAATTTCCTGACGTTCATAGAATCTCGGACCCCCGATCACCCGATACGGCACGCCGATAGTGATCAGGCGTTCTTCGAACTCGCGGGTTTGAAACCCAGCGCGCACCAGCACCGCTATTTGGTTGAGATTGGCGCCCCGGCTTTGCAAAGTTTCAATTTCCTCGCCGACGGACCGGGCTTCTTCCTCGCCGTCCCACACCCCGCGCACGCGTACGCTCTCGCCTTCATTGACATCCGTCCAAAGTGTCTTGCCCAGGCGGTCTTCGTTGTGGGCAATCAGTCCCGAAGCGGCGGCCAAGATATGCGGCGTTGAGCGGTAATTGCGTTCCAGACGGACAGTCTTGGCGCCGGGAAAGTCATCTTCGAAGCGTAGAATGTTGCCAACCTCGGCGCCGCGCCATGAATAGATCGATTGATCGTCATCGCCGACGCAGCAGATATTCTTGTGGCCCTGGGCCAGCAGCCTGAGCCAGAGATATTGCGCGACGTTGGTATCTTGGTACTCGTCGACAAGGATGTAACGGAACTGATTTTGGTACCGCGCCAGAACATCCGGTTGGTCCTGAAACAATTTCAGGCATAGCAATAATAGATCGCCGAAATCGGCCGCGTTGACTTGACCAAGGCGGGCCTGGTAGTCGGCGTAAAGCGCCAGGATCCGACCGTCATCCATATCCGCGCCTTCGTTCATGGTGACTTTGTCGGGCAGCAGCCCGCGGTCCTTCCAGCGTTGGATCATGTTGACGATGGCACTGGCAGGGAAACGCTTGTCGTCGATTTCGTGCAGATCGATGTATTGTTTGACCAGACGGACTTGGTCGTCCTGATCGAGAATGGTGAAGTTCGGTGTCAGGCCGACAGCTTCGGCGTGGTGGCGCAACAATCGCGCGCCCAAATGATGAAAGGTGCCAACCCACCAACCTTCAACCGGTCGGTGCACGAGGGCGGCGACGCGTTCGCGCATTTCGCGGGCCGCCTTGTTGGTGAATGTCACCGCCAGCATCTGCCCCGGGTGGGCTTTGCCCTGCATCAGAATGTGGGCCAGCCGTGTCGTCAGGACACGGGTTTTGCCGGTGCCGGCGCCGGCGAGCACAAGTAATGGGCCGTCAACGGCCTCCACGGCTTCGCGTTGCGTTTCATTGAGGTTGGCCAGTGACGGGCCGCTTGGGGCAGGCGGGCGAGAATCCTGCGGCTGTGGGGGTTGCGGCAAATTGTCGGTCAGTTCGAAAGGATCGCTCATGCATCTTATATAGCACGTCCGAACGGTAAGGCACGGTCGGCGATGCGCGGCGATAAAATCGCCGTGATGAGCAGCCCTTTCGGTGCGCGGCCATCGTTTGGCGTGTTAAGCTTTACCTGACATAAGGATAACGTGGAGGTCGGCAAGATGATCCGGAAATGGGTGGCGTTAATTGCGGTCGCGGTGATGGCCGTCGGGATGCCGGCACGCGGATCATCCGCGGAATTAACGTTTGGTGATATCGCCGCTGCCGTCGTTAAGGTCGAGGCGAAAATCAAACCCGGCGCACGCACCGCGCCGACATTGGGTTTAAACCGTAGCGGCAGCGGGGTCGTCATCGCCGCCGACGGGCTTATCTTGACCATCGGTTACATCACCATGGAATCACAGGCCCTGTCGGTGTCGACACGAGCCGGCAAAACGATGCCCGCGACTTTTGTCGCCTACGACCATCGAACTGGTTTTGGTTTGCTGCGGGCGAACGGGGATTTAGGCGTGCGACCGTTGAATCTTGGCGAGCCGGCAGAACTGAAAGCCGGTGCGCCTATGCTGGTTTTGTCGTCAGGGCAAAGCCGGCCGGTGACGCCGGTGCGTGTGGTCTCTCGACGCCCCTTTGCGGGTTATTGGGAATACCTCCTGGACCGCGCCATCTATACCATGCCCATGCATCCAGAGTACGGCGGTGCCGCCCTGGTTGACTTGAAAGGCAATCTGTCCGGTATCGGCTCGCTGTTTATCAATGACGCGATGGAACCCGGTGAGCCGGCGCCGGGCAACATGTTCGTGCCTGTTGATCTGCTCAAGCCCATTCTTGCAAAACTCATTGAGCAAGGTCGTTCGGGTAGGTCTGCACGGCCTTGGATCGGCGTCTATACTACGGAGGCCGAGGGCAAGCTGGTCGTCAAACGCGTCGCCAACGACGGGCCGGGCGCGGCCGCGGGCGTGAAGCCCGGCGACATCATCATCGGCGTCAATGGCCGTAAAATATCCGACATGGCGGAATTGTTTCGCATAGTCTGGTCGAGTGGTGACGCCGGGGTTGATGTGCCGTTGGATGTCCTACCCTACGGCGCGCAGTCGCTGGAAATCAAAAAGATCACGGTTCGCTCAAGGGACCGCCATAAATGGCTCCGGCTCGGACATGAATAAGGACGGGGGCATGAATAAGGACCGGCGCGGTTCTGAAATTCAATCGCCGTGTTCTTCGTGATGCGCGGCCAAAAGAGCTTTGTTGTAGGCGGCCATGACCTCACGTTGATGAACGCAACCTCGGTATTTCATAGTGAGATTGTTGTCGACCACGGCGATGTGTTCCTCGCCCGTATCATTCATCATGGTCAACGCTGATTCCAAATTGTCGTACATGGTCAGGTGCGGCGGATGCAGACGTGCGACGTCGCCGGCGTTGACCAAATCATCGAAATCATGGTCGAAAGCAGACTCGCTGAGATCAGCGAGTGTCACCGTGCCAAAGAGTTCGCCAGTCTCTTTCAGCACGAACAGCTCACCCATGGTTGACGTTTGCAGTTGTTCACGCATTTCCTGAAGCCCGCAGGCCGGTGTCACCGTGGCGCCATCGTGGGTCAGAATTTTATTAATTTTGACGGACCGCATGACTTCGGATTCGAAGCCGCCTTTCACGTCGATTCCGCGATTGAGCAGTTGAACACTGAAGAATGAACGGCCATAAAAATGATGGGAAATTTCCGACGCGATCACGACGGCGACCATGACGCCCAAGGTCAGCGCGTAATTGTTGGTCATTTCGAATATAATCAAGGTGGTTGAGATTGGCGCGCCGAGAACCGCGGCGGCAACCGCGCCCATGCCAACAATGGTATAGGCGCCGGCGCCGGATGAATAATCGGGAAAAGCACCGGTGGCAATAAGTCCGAACGCGCCGCCGACCATGGCGCCGATGACTAATGCCGGACTGAATATGCCGCCGCCGAACCCGAACCCTAGGCAAATGGCGGTCGCCGCGACTTTCGCGATGCCGATGGCAATGAGCGCCCAAAGCGACAGGTGCAACAGCAGGGCCGATTCCGTGACGCCGTATCCAATGCCCAATACTTCGGGTATCCAAAGGGCCATGATGCCGATGGCCAAGCCACCGACGGCAGGTCGGCCCCACCGGGGGATTGGTAAACGCCTTGCGATGGTGCGCGATATACCCACGGATTTCATCAAGATGATAGCGACCACGCCGGCGCAAATGCCCAGCAACGCGAATGCCGGAAACTCCCAAAATGATGCGAGGATGCCACTGTCCAACGCGAACGCCGGGAAATCGCCGAACCAGGCCCGCGATATGGCGGTTCCGGCAACGCTGGAAATCACGATCGGTGCGAACGCCTTCAGCGCATAGTGTCCGACAACAACTTCGTTGGCGAACAATGCACCGGCAATGGGTGCGTTAAATGAGGCAGCCACCGCCGAGGCAACGCCGCAGCCAAGCAGGGTGCGTGACAGAGAACGCGACAAATGCAGCCGACGGCCGATCCAGCCGCTCAACGATGCGCCGAGATGAACAGCCGGCCCCTCTCGGCCAACGGAAGCTCCGGAACCAATGGATATGGCGTTGACCAGAGCGCCCATGACGCCGACACGTGATGACATGCGCCCGCCACGCAAGGCGTTGGCTTCGATCACATCGGCCACCGATTGCGGGCGACGTTCCGGCAGGTACCGGTAAACCAAAATGCCGACCAACAACCCGCCCACGGTGGGCACGCTGACGACGTGCCACCAGGGCAATTCCGCCGCGGATACGGCGATACGCTCACCCTTGGCGCCATAGGTCACCCATTCGATCAATTCGATAACTTCGCGGAATGCCACCACCGCAGCGCCGGACGCGCAGCCGACGATAATTGCCAATACGGACAGGACCAAATGGTCGTTCCGAAGCAACCGGCGGAACTGTGCCAACAATCGCAGATAGGTAATCCGGGACTCGGGCATTTAACCTAGTCAAAAAAGATGCGTAAGTCCCGGATTGTAAACGGATTTTGTGAACGAAGTCTTACCGATTTCGCATCATGCCATGTGTTTGGTGAATTAGGCCTTATTGGCATCCAAGCTGAAGCCGGCTGGGCGGGCGATCCGGATCATGTCAGCCGCGCCGAATACTGATTGCTCGCCCGGCCTGCGGAGGCCGGTCAAGCGAACGGTGTGCATCGTACAAGGCGGCCAGCCGTCCGGCGACAGCGCCGGACATGGGCGCGGCGCGGCGGTTTTCCAAATTCACCGACAAAATCATCAATTCGTTGGTCGCAATGATCGCCTCGCCGCCGTCGGCGTACATATGGTGAAAAATATGCATGCGCTTGGCGTCGTAATCCAGAACCTGGGTGGTGACCCGCAAGGTCTGGCCTTCCATGGCTTCGTTCTCATAAGTGATATGGGCCTCGACGACGAAAACCGATTCGCCGGTTGCGTCGCGGTGCGCGGTATCCAGGCCGACATGTTCGAGCAGCGCATCGGTGGCATGATCAAACGCCAGCATATAATAGGCGACATTCATGTGGCCGTTGTAATCGACCCATTCGGAACGAACCGTTTCCGTATGCTGATCAAAAGGCGCGCTTGGTGGCATGGCCGGCTCCGTTCACTGTGGTTGCGATGTCAACATAGCACCTTCGACGCCGGCTTCCAGTTGTCACACCTTGCGCGCGGCATGGCGGTTCGCCACTATCAATTGCAGGACCGGAAATTCAGGAGACGCGGGCCGGCGTGTTGGACATCGAAAATGTTTCGTGTTTGAGCCTGAGGAACGTCTCGTTCTCAGTCGGGTCCCGGGAATGCGTGGCCGTGACGGGAAAATCGGGTGCCGGTAAAAGCCTGTTGCTGCGATCGCTGGCCGATCTTGATCCGAACGACGGCGACGTGAAACTCGACGGCCAGTCGCGCAATGCCATGGCGGCGCCCGATTGGCGCCGCCAAGTTGTTTATGTGCCGGCGGAATCAGGATGGTGGGCCGACGACGTCGGCGGTCATTTTGATGACCGCGAAGCTGCCACCGGCCTACTGCACCGCATGCAGTTGCCGGCGGATTGCCTGGATTGGCCGGTTTCGCGGCTGTCCACCGGCGAACGCCAGCGGCTGGCGTTGGTCCGGGCCATGGTGCTGGCGCCCAAGGTCATGTTGTTGGATGAGCCGACGTCGGGCCTTGACCCCGACACCGCTCTTCGGGCAGAGGCCGTCCTGCATGAACGGTTGGCCGACGGTGGTGCCATCATCCTGGTCAGCCATGACCCCGCCCAGGCCGAGCGTCTGGCATCGCGGCGGCTCCATATTGAAGGTGGTGATGTGATTGAGATGCCGACGTCGCGTGATGAGGGTGGCGGCGGATGAATTATATCGTCCTTGATTATTGGGACCTGGCGCTGGCCGCGTCGTTGCTGTTGGTCAACGCCAGCTTGTCGATCATTTTCCAGTTGGGTCTGGCGCGTCGTCTGGTGATCGCGGCGGCACGCATGGTCGTGCAATTGACCATGGTCGGGTTGGTCCTGAAGGCGTTGTTCGCCATTCAATCGCCCTGGCTCACGGTGCTGGCCGCCCTGATCATGGTGATGTTCGCCGGGCGTGAGGCCGTCGCCCGCCAGGACCGCAGCTTCACTGGCTACTGGTCTTATGGGATCGGCACCACGTCCATGTGCGTGGCCGCATTGATCGTCACCTTGTTTGCCGTCACCACTCAATTTGAAGCCCGGTCCTGGTTCGACCCGCGTTATGCGATCCCGCTGCTCGGCATGATCCTGGGCAATACCATGAACGGCGTCAGCCTGTGCTTGGACCGGTTGTTGTCGGCGGTGCATGGCGGGCGCGTCGCCATTGAGGCCCGCTTGGCGCTTGGCGCCGATGCTTCGACGGCGCTCTCATCGATCCGCCGTGAAGCCATGCGGACCGGCATGGTGCCCACCGTGAATGCCATGTCGGCGACTGGATTGGTCTCACTGCCGGGTATGATGACCGGCCAAATCCTGGCCGGCGTCGAGCCCGTCGAAGCGGTCAAATACCAGATTTTGGTGATGTTCCTGATTGGCGGCGGCACGGCGCTTGGCGTTTTCGCCGCCGTGTTTTTCGCCTCGCAGCGCTTAACCGACGCCCGCCATCGGCTGCGCCTGGATAGATTGACCACGAAATAAGTGTGTGCCGCCCTGTCTAAAACCGCGCAAAGGCCGTTGCTGCACCGGAATCAGAGGTGTAAAAGCTGGCGCGAACCATTTATTCGCCTTAATCGGCGGCAACATAAGATTTTTCTATAGTTCGTGCCATGGCCGCATCCGATACCACATCGCCCGCGATTTCGATCGTCGTCCCCGTCAAGGACGAGGAGGAAAACCTTGAGCCGTTGATCAATGAAATTTGCGCCAGCCTGAATGCTCATTTTGCTTCCGGGGACAGCGTCTACGAAATTGTTTATGTGGATGACGGAAGTACCGATGCGACACCTGAATTGTTGCGCCAATTGATGGATCGCGTGCCGAACCTACGCGCCCTTCGTCACCGGGAATGTTGCGGTCAAAGTGCCGCGATCGCGACCGGCGTTGAGGCCGCCCGCGCGCCGCTTGTCGGCATGCTAGACGGCGACGGGCAGAATGACCCGGCGGACATGCCGGCGTTGCTTGTTCATTATGCCGAGGAAAGCGCCGGTGGACCGGAATCCCGAGGAGATTCCGGAGGGGCGGTGATGATTGTCGGCCATCGGGCGAAACGGCGTGACACGTGGTTGAAGCGCGTGTCTTCGAAAGTCGCCAACGCGGTTCGCGGTTCCCTGCTCAAGGACGACACACCGGATACAGGCTGCGGATTGAAAGTGTTTTCACGCGATGCGTTTCTGGGGCTGCCGCGCTTCAATCACATGCACCGGTTTTTGCCGGCGCTGATGCTGCGCGCCGGTGGCCGGGTAATCTCGGTGCCGGTCAACCACCGGCCGCGCGAACGCGGTGCGTCGAAATACGGTCTGTGGAACCGGGTTTGGGTGGGGATTGTCGATATGTTCGGGGTCATGTGGCTGGCGCGGCGCGTGGCCAAGCCCGATGTGGAGCCTCTCGAGCCTTCCCCCTCGGAGCCCAAAACATAATGAAGCTTCGCGTCTTGATCCGCGGCTTGGTCATGCTGGGCATCCTTGCTGGTGTTGGGTTTCTTTTGAAAACCACGCCGCTGGGATCATTCTTTGAGCGCGACGCCATCGATGATCTTGTCCGCGGCCAAGGCCTGACCGGTGAGGCGATATTTATTGCTGCCGGGGCGTTGTTCACCGCCATCGGTTTTTCGCGCCAAGCGGTGGCATTCATGGGCGGTTATGCGTTCGGCCTGGGCCTGGGTACGGGGCTGTCGGTCATCGCCGCGGCCATCGGGTGTACGGTCACATTTTTTTACGCTCGGTTTTTCGGTCGTGATATGGTGGCCCGGAAATTCCCCGATAAGATCAGCCGAATTGATGCGTTCCTGGGCGAGAACCCGTTCACCATGACGCTGTTGATCCGGTTTTTGCCGATTGGCTCGAACGTGCTGACCAATTTGGCGGCGGGGGTTACCGGCGTCTCAGCGGTGATTTTCATCGCCGCTTCGGCCATCGGCTACATCCCGCAAATGTTGATCTTCGCGCTGGTTGGGAGTGGCGTTCACCTTGACACTGGCTATGGGATTGGCCTGAGTGTGGTGCTGTTCGTCATTTCCGGGCTCATGGGCGTGCATCTTTACCGCAAACATCGCCACGGCAAGCGGTTGGGAGATGATATTGACCGCAAACTCGGCAACGGTAGCGCGAACGGCAACTGATCATCGGGCGGTCTGTGGGCCGGCCAGGAAAAATATCGACGCATGAAATTTCTCGACCGTCATACACTCGGCCTCATCGGTCTTTGGGCCGCCGCCGTTGGCGTGGCGCTTTCGGTGCGTCCGGCGTTGCCGGTTGATGAAACACGCTATTTGGCCGTCGCCTGGGATATGTGGCTGGAAAGCCATTATCTGGTTCCATATTTGAACGGCGAGCCCTATAGCCACAAACCGCCTTTGTTATTCTGGCTGATGACGGCGGGATGGCATGTCTTCGGCGTTAATGAATGGTGGCCGAAGTTGGTCGCGCCGCTGTTCGGTCTTGGGTGTTTGTTGTTGACGACCGGGCTGTCGCGCGCCCTTTGGCCTGACGATAAAGAGACATCAACATTGGCACCGGTGCTGTTGTTCGGTTGCGTCTTTTGGACGGTCTTCACGACGGCGACGATGTTCGACATGCTGCTGGCGTTCTTCGCCCTGGCGGCGTTGACCGGGGTGATCAAAGCCTGGCGCGGTGATTTTTGGCGCGGCATGGCGCTCGCCGGTCTGGCCATGGGGTTCGGCGTTCTGGCGAAAGGCCCGGCCATATTGCTGCATGTTCTGCCGGTTGCGTTGTCGGTGCCCTTTTGGGGGCCATATCTGGCGGGCAGCCCCGCAGGCGTCGGCCGCAAACGTTGGTATCTGGGAGTTGGTTGCGCCGTGGTGTTGGCCGCCGCCGTGGGGCTCGCCTGGGCGGTGCCGGCGGCGATCAGTGGCGGCGAGGCGTACCGTGATGCCATCTTCTGGGGGCAGTCGGCGGGCCGATTGGTCAATTCCTTCGCCCATGCGCGGCCATTCTGGTGGTACGCGGCGGTGCTGCCGGGGTTGGTTCTACCTTGGTTGATTTGGCCGCCTTTGTGGCGCGCTTTCAAGCGCCTGCCTGAGGTTTTTGGTGATGGCGGTGTGCGGGTCTGTATTGTCTGGATGGCGACGGCGTTCGTGATCTTCTCCTTGGCCAGCGGCAAGCAATTGCATTATTTGCTGCCTGAATTTCAAGCTTTGGCTTTGCTTGCCGCCCGGTTGATCAATATCCGAAATGCCGATGGCATGCCAGGGTGCCGGTTTGATGCCTTGCCGGCGTGGGTGATGGTCGCGATTGGTGCCTTGATCCTGGCTCTGCCGGTACTTCCCCTGTCGAGCCGCGGGGCAACGATTGCAGGCGAAGCGAACACGCTTTGGGGCGGGCTTGTGCTGCTGTTGGGCGTTGGCGTGGCCTGGAAATCCGCCGGCGCGGCGCTGAACGTTCGCGCGATGCAGCTTTCCGCATTGAGCGCCGGTCTGGTCGTGGTCGTTTATATGGCCTTGGCGCCGGTGCTGTCCGAGCGCTATGACGTCGGACCGCTGGCCCGTCAGATCAAAAAATATCACGACGCCGGAAAACTGGTGGCCAATTTCGGCAAATACCACGGGCAGTATCATTTCGTCGGCCGATTGACCAAACCGGTGCCCGTCATGGGCCTGAGTGCGATCGATGAGGCGGCTTTTCTGGGCCCCAATCCGGATGGCTATGTCATTGCTTATTATAAGAAAATTCCGAAAACTGCGGTGCCGGACTTCGTTTTTACGTTTCGTCACCGATTCGCCGTGATTTGGCCCGCCAAGACGGTGATTGCCCATCCGGCACTGCCCCGGCGCGATTAATTTAAAAAAAATCACCAAAATTGTGGCCGGGGCCTTGACTATCAGCCCAGGGCGGCATAAATCCTTGGCACTCATCAAGGGTGAGCGCTAACAGCCCTTGTTAGGGTGTTGAGTTTCAAAGACTTTTTTTAAGGAGGAGTGACGATGAAGTTTCGTCCGCTGCATGACCGTGTTCTTGTCGAGCGCGTAGAGCAGGAAGAGAAAACCGCTGGCGGCATCATTTTGCCGGATACAGCTCAGGAAAAACCCATGGAGGGCAAAGTCAAAGCCGTCGGTGGTGGTGCCAAAGCCGAAGACGGTACGGTCACCGCGCTTGACGTGAAAAAGGGTGATCGCATCCTGTTTGGCAAATGGTCGGGTACGGAAGTCACGGTCGACGGTAAAGAACTGTTGATCATGAAAGAATCCGACATCCTCGGAATCATCGAGTAACGGAGAGACAGAACAATGGCTGCTAAGGAAGTCAAATTTTCGACAGATGCCCGTTCGCGCATGCTAGCCGGCGTAGATACGCTTGCTGATGCCGTGAAGGTTACGTTGGGCCCGAAAGGCCGCAACGTCGTGTTGGACAAATCGTTCGGCGCACCGCGCATCACCAAGGACGGTGTCACCGTCGCCAAGGATATCGAGCTTGCTGACAAGTTCGAGAACATGGGTGCCCAGATGGTCAAGGAAGTTGCTTCCCGGACCGCCGACGAAGCCGGCGACGGCACCACCACCGCCACTGTGTTGGCCCAGGCCATCGTTCGCGAAGGCTCCAAGGCCGTTGCCGCTGGCATGAACCCCATGGACCTCAAGCGCGGCGTTGATCTTGCCGTAACTTCTGTGGTTGCCGCCATCGAGAAAAGCTCGAAGCGGGTTAACACGTCCGGTGAAATTGCCCAGGTCGGCACCATTTCCGCCAATGGCGATAAAGAAGTTGGTGACATGATCGCCCAGGCGATGGAGCGCGTCGGCAACGAAGGCGTGATCACCGTTGAAGAAGCCAAAGGCTTGGACACGGAGCTTGATGTCGTCGAGGGCATGCAGTTCGATCGGGGTTACACCTCGCCGTACTTCATCACCAACGCCGACAAGATGACCTGTGAAATGGAAAATCCCTTCATTCTCATCCATGAGAAGAAGCTTTCCGGCTTGCAGCCCTTGCTTCCGGTACTCGAGCAGATCGTCCAGTCGGGCCGTCCGCTTTTGATCATCGCCGAAGACATCGAAGGCGAAGCGTTGGCCACTTTGGTTGTCAACAAGCTGCGTGGTGGCATGAAGGTCGCGGCCGTTAAGGCACCGGGCTTCGGTGATCGCCGCAAAGCGATGCTCGAAGACATCGCCATTCTCACCGATGGCCAAGTGATCTCCGAAGATTTGGGTATCAAGCTTGAAAACGTCTCGATGGATATGCTTGGCACTGCCAAGCGCATCAACATCACCAAGGAAGAAACCACCGTCGTCGAAGGCGCGGGCAAAAAGAAAGAGATCCAGGGCCGTTGCGCTCAGATCCGCGCCCAAGTCGAAGACACGACATCCGACTACGACCGGGAAAAACTGCAGGAACGTCTGGCCAAGCTGGCCGGCGGCGTTGCGGTCATCCGTGTCGGGGGCGGTTCCGAGATCGAAGTGAAGGAACGCAAAGACCGCGTCGATGACGCGCTTCACGCGACCCGCGCCGCGGTCGAAGAAGGTGTTGTTGCTGGTGGCGGTGCAGCCTTGCTGTACGCGGCGAAGGCGCTCGACAAAACGGAAGCCGGTAATGACGACCAAAAGGTCGGCATTGATATCGTCCGCCGTGCCTTGCAAACGCCGCTGCGTCAGATTGCCGAAAACGCCGGTGCCGATGGCGCCGTTGTGGCCGGTAAGCTTTCCGAGCAGAAAGACAAGGGTTTCGGTTTCGATGCCCAGAACGGCAAATACACGGACATGTTCAAAGCCGGGATCATTGATCCGGCCAAGGTTGTCCGTACGGCTCTTCAGGATGCGGCTTCCGTCGCCGGTCTGTTAATCACGACCGAAGCGATGATTGCTGAACGGCCTGAAAAGAAAGACGCGATGCCCGCGGCGCCCGACATGGGTGGCATGGGTGGCATGGGTGGCATGGGCTTCTAAGCCTCGCCAACCTGCTGATAAGATCAAGGGGCCGCGTCAAAGACGCGGCCCCTTTTTCGTGGCTAGTTTTCCTGTATGGGTCGATGTGGGACCGGGTTCTTGTCGGCGCCGGGCGAACGTGGAAGACTTGGTGGCAGTCATTTTCGGGAGAGTATCGTGTCCGCACAGTCACTTCGCTTGTTGTATTTGAACGCCGGTCATTTTGTCGATCACCTGTTCATGTTGATTTTTGCCAAGGCGGCAGTCAGCGCCGGACTGGCTTTCGGACTGGCGGCGGACGGCGCCTATGCGGAAATGATTCCGTATGGCATTCCGTCGCTGATGTTGTTCGGCGCCTGCGCGCCGTTGGCGGCACACCTGGCTGACAAGTGGACCCGCAACGCTATGATCGCCGTGTTTTTTACCGGCATCGGCGCGGCCGCCATCGCGACCAGCTTCGCCACCACGCCCTTGCAGATCGCTGTGGGATTGGCGGGCATTGGAATTTTCGCCGCGATCTACCATCCGGTCGGCATTGCCATGGTGGTTGAAGGCGGCGGTCGGGTCGGCTGGCGGCTTGGCATCAATGGCGTTTGGGGCAACATGGGCGTCGCCGCGGCGCCTTTGATCACGGGGCTCATCCTGTCGTCTTATGATTGGCGCATGGCTTTTATTGTTCCCGGCGTTATGTCCGTCGCCATCGGCATTGGATTTGCGATGTTTGTCCGCAGTGGGCGCGCTGTTGCCCCAGAGGCGACAAAGCGTGAAAAGGCCTTGGTCGGGTTTGCGCCGGGCTGGAAGCGGGCTCTACTAGCGATTGCCCTAGTGACGTCGGCCGGCGGTTTTGTGTTTGGTTCGATGACGTTCATCATTCCGCGCATGTTCGAGGTTCGCATGCCTGACGTGACCACGGATATTGCGCTCACCGGCATGCTGGCTGCGTCGATTTATGCGGTTGCCGCTTTTGCCCAACTGGGGATTGGGCGGATGATCGATACGCGGCCGATAAAACCGATACTGTTGTGTGTCGCCCTGGGGCAACCCGTGCTGATAGGCCTAATGGCGATGCAGACCGACTATGCGTTATATGCCGCCGCCCTTTTGGCCATGGCCTTTGTGTTCAGCCAAATTCCAATTGCCGACACGGTATTGGCGCGTTACGTGCCCGACGAGTGGCGGGCCAAGGTGTTGTCGATAAAGTTCCTGCTCAATTTGGGTGTCGGCGCGCTGTCGTTGCTGGCCGCGCGGGCAATTCTGTCTGCCGGTGGCGGCTTTCAAATGGTCATGGTCGTCATCGCCATCGCTGGATGCTTTATTCTCTTGGCGGCGCTTATCTTGCCATCCAAGTCAGGCGTCGAACTGGAGCCGAAATCGGAAGCTGCCCCCGCTGAGTAGGGATTGGAAAATCCGGCCGTAGCATCATTGTCGGTCGCTTTCGCCAGCGGCTTTTGTTTGTCATTGCAATTGTCTAGCAAGACGTTAGGTTTCCCGGGCATTCTGACAATTGGCAGGGCGGATTAACCGGGCTCATGGCCGATTACATCCAATATTTTATTGAACACAGCGGCCAAATTACGGCCATTTATAGTGTTGCGATTGTGTGGTTGGGGCTCTTGGTCTTCGGCGGTGCCGTGGGTGGCGCGCAGCGCGAACGTGCTTTCGATCCCTTGGTCGGCTGGGCACTGGTCAGCCTCGTATTCACGCTTTCTGGCGTATTTCTGAATGCCTCATTCCAATACTTGGCCGGGGGGACGCTGGCCGCCGCCGTCGGCGCCGGCATCTGGATTTGGCGGCGCGACGGGGCGCTGGTGCCATCGGCTTTACTGAAAATGATTTTGATCGCGTCGCCATTGTTAATTCTTGTCTCGGCCATGCACGCATCGCAATGGGATGAGTTTTCTGGATGGTTAAGCGTGCCGCGTTACTTGATGGACACAGATGCCCTGCCGAGCCGCGCCAATCCGTACATCAATTCGGCGCTGCCCGGATATCCCTTCAGTTGGCACTACGTTACATTTTTGGCCAGCCTCATGGCCGGCTATTTATTGGAGAATGCCGGCGCGCTGTCGAATGTCTTGTTGTTGTTGATGTTCGGCGTGATGGTTTCAAAATTGATCGCACGCGGCGCTGGGAATGAAGCGTCGGCGCGCGCGCCGGGCTGGTCGTTGTTGGCCATTGGCGCTTTGGCAACGACACTGCTCAATCCCACGTTCGCGCAAAAAATCGTCCTGACGACCTATGCAGACACGTCCTCCGCAGTGGCGATGGGGGCAGCTGTCGTTTTGGCTTGGTTCATTATTGAAGAACTTGCCGCCGGGCGCGATGCGCGGCTGGGCGCGCTGTCATGGCAGATGGGTGCAGTTCTGTTGGTGCTGATCAGCCTGAAACAGGCAACCCCTGCGCTGGCGGGCTTGACGGTGCTGGCGATGGTATTCGTCGCGCTCCGCGACGGGGCAGTGAAGATCAGCCGGCTCGCCCGTCTGCTGCCGGCCATTGTCGGGCCACCGCTGATCATTTTTTTCGCCTGGCGTTACCATCTTTCCATTGAGTCGAATATCACCGAAATGCGGATTGCCGGATTTGATGAATGGTTGATTGCCTACATCCCCGACATTGTAGGCCGCATGCTGCTGGTCCTGTCGAAAAAGGGCTACTATTTGGTCCTGGTGGTCTTAGTTGTCGTGATCGGTGTCCGCGGGTTCATTCGATCCGAAACGCCGCTGGACCGGTTTGCCGCACTCGCGGCGATGGTGGTGCTTGGGTACAATGCGTTTCTGCTGTTTAGCTATGTGACGGTCTTCGGCAAATTTGATGCGCTGCGTGCCGCGTCATACTGGCGCTACAATATGCATTTGGGGTTGGTGGTTGTGGCCTTTACGGCTTACGGCGCGGCCACATATTGGCG
Source organism: Rhodospirillaceae bacterium (assembly GCA_018665815.1). Taxonomy (GTDB): domain Bacteria; phylum Pseudomonadota; class Alphaproteobacteria; order Rhodospirillales; family Casp-alpha2; genus UBA3470. The sequence goes on along the minus strand of JABJBP010000019.1, from coordinate 6,120 downwards.
TTGCCGGTTGGCCGAAAGATGGCCGCTATCGCGGCTCAGCTGGCTGCCCATTGCGCTGCTGATTATTGCACCATTGGTGTTCGCACCGAAGTTACGGTTTGACCGGGCACCATGGACGAATTTTTACCGAACCGTTTCCATCGATGTGGCGGAACTGTTGCAGCCGGGGAATGGCCTTGTTGTTCTCGATCCCGCCGGTTCCGGAGAATCAGCACAGATTATGGCCTTCAACATGCGGCCGGGCATGAATTTCCGAGGCTATCGTGCGGCCTTTGATGTCATCACTGTTAAAATCGTCACAGATCTCGTCCGCCAAGATAATATCTCTCACATTCTCATTCATTCGCATTCGCCACATGTCGGCACGGTGTTCGGTGATAAAATCGTGCCGGGTCAATCTTACCTTTTCAAAAAGTTGGGCCCATCCAGTTGGGAGACATTGGGCCAATGGCCGCATCCGAAGAATGCCAAGCGTTGATCGATGATTGATTTTGTCACGCTGTTTTTTGAACACGGCGAGCAGGTTGCCGCTTTGCTGGGCGTGTTCGCCGTTTGGTGGTTTTTTTCATTGATTGGTCGGCAACTTCGATTGGGCACACAATTTGCGGCGACTGATCATGTGATCGGTTGGAGCGTGTGCGTGATGGTCTTTACGCTGCTCGGTGTGGCGACGTCGATATCGTTTATGTATCTGGCCCTGGCATTGGCGGGGCTGGCAATTGCGGCGACGGCGGTTCGTTGCCGCCCAGCGGATTGGGGTGTCCATCCAAATATTTGGCGTGCGGTCTTGCTGGGTGCTCCGCTGTTTATTTTGGCGTCCGCCATGCAGGGCTCTCAATGGGATGAATTCGCCACTTGGCTGGTTATCCCCAAGCAACTGGCATTGGTCCATCGGTTCCCGGCCGCCGATAACCCGTTCGTCAACACCTTGTATCCGGCCTATCCCTTCGGTTGGCATCTTGTGTCCTATTTCACCGCACTGATCACCGGTGAGTTTCGCGAAAATGCCGGGGCACTTTCAAACTTACTGCTGTTGATGACTTTCGCCGCCGTCCTGGTGCAATTGATGGCGCGGGTCTTGCCCGGCGTCGAGGAAGATCGCCCCACGTGGGGGCTTTGTGCCGTAGCGGTACTGGCGGTCACACTGCTTAATCCTACTTTCGTCCAGAAGATCGTGCTGACCACCTACGCCGACACCGCGTCAGGCGTGTTGACCGGCCTCGGCGCGGTCATGGCCTGGTCGGCAATCGGCGCCATGACCGAGGGCGACAAGACTGCTACGCGCCACGCCGCCTGGCGATTGGGTCTCATCTTAGTTGTTCTGGTCAGCGCCAAACAGGCAACGCTGGCGCTGGTGCTGATGACGATCATTGCGTTCATCATTGCCGGCCTTCGCGCACCGGAAATCAAATTATCCGCATTGTTGAAAGTTCTGCCGGTGATCGTTCTGCCAGCGGCGATGACGTATGCGGTCTGGCGCTATCATGTCACGTCGGAAATTTCGACCGGTGAATTCCCGGTCCTTCCCTTCGATGCCTGGTATTTGGACCATGCCTTGGAAATTCTTGGTCGGATGGCATTGGTTTTGTCGAAGAAGGGCTATTACCTGATCCTCGCCGTGCTGACGGTGGGATTTGGGGTGCGCGGGTTGATCCGGTGGCGCACGCCGTTTGACAGGTTTTGTGTCATCGCCGCGGTGATTATCGTCGGTTACAACGGATTTCTGTATTTCACCTACCTGGCCGTATTCACCAAGGGCGAAGCGCTCCGCGCCGCATCCTATTGGCGTTACAATATGCATTTGGGTTTGGTCGTCGTGACGTTTGCCGTCCTTGGTGGTGCGCATATTTGGCGCCAGCGGTTTGACGGCCGCTTCCGGCGCGTTGCCCGGTACGGTTGGGTGCCGGTGATGATCTTGCTGATCGCGCCCGTACCGTTCGCCAAGAAATTGCGCTTCGACCGCGCACCGATGATCCATCACTATCGCGCGGTCGGTGCCGAGGCGAGGGATTTGCTGTCACCGTCGGATCTGATTTACGTGATTGATCCGGCGGGTACCGGTGAGTCCGGTGTGATCACCGGCTATCAAGTGCTTGGCGGACCGCGTTATCGCGGCTTTGTCAGCGCCTTCCAGAATGTCACGAAAAAGCGGGTTGCTGGATTGCTCGCGGACAAAACTCTCACTGCGCTGATAATTCATTCGGTCAACGGCCCTATTCTTCAGGCGTCGGCCATGGATTTGAAGACCGAGCGGTCATATCTGCTGCACCGAAACCAAAGTGGTGCATGGAAGATCGCCGGTTCATGGGATTATCCAGCAAAGCGTTAATCGGGTATTCTAGATTTCCGGGTCGATGGCCTTGATCAAGGCAGCGTGATCCAATTCGCCGTGGCCGGCATCAATCAATGCGTCATAGAGCGCGCGGCTCAATGCCGTTGCCGGTAATTCCAAACTTAATTCGCTAGCCAACTCCATCGCCTGATCCATGTCCTTGCGCTGGATCGTGCATTTGGCGCCGGCGGGGAAGGCGCCGTCGACCATGCGCTGGCCATGGACCTCGAGGATACGCGAGTCCGCAAAGCCGCCGCCTAACGCTTCGCGAACCTTGGCCGGGTCCGCCCCGGCGCGGCGCGCCAGGGCCAAACCTTCGGCGACAGCACCGATGGTCAGGCCGACAATCACCTGATTGGCGGCTTTCGCGATCTGGCCGGCACCATTGGCACCGACGTGGGTGGTTTTTGCGCCGAGAATATCGAACAGTGGCCGGGCGCGCGCGAAAGCCGCATCGCTGCCGCCGGCCATGATGGTCAGGGTTCCGGCTTCGGCGCCCAAGGTTCCTCCGGAAACCGGCGCGTCGACATACTCGCCGCTGGCGTCGATGATCTTCCCAGCCAGCGTCCGGCTCATGGGAACTTTCGACGTTCCCATGTCGATCACCAAAGTGCCGGGACGCAGCCTTGCAAGGACACCGTGTTCACCGCACAACACCAATTCTAGGGCGGGGGTATCTGATAGCATCAAGATAATCACCTCGGCCTGATCGGCGACAACGGCCGGTGAGGCCACCGGGGTCATGCCCTCGGCAGCAAGCTCATCCATCGGTCCCTGTGAGCGGTTGTGAACAATCATCGTCGCGCCGGCGGCCTGAAGGTTGCGCGCCATCGGCCGGCCCATGAAGCCTAAACCGATAAAGCCGATGGTCATGCCCGAAAGCGTCTGTGCCTGTGTACCCATGATTGTTCCTTCCTTTCGGGTCGGGTATAGCTGCCGATCTTATTTCTCGGCATTTTGCCGATCCTAAATCCTCGGCCAGATGCCGACAACCAAAGCGCCTCAACAACCTGGGCTTTGCCGTGGAACCCATCGTCAACGTCGTCCTGCCGGTCTTCGCGATCATCTTCTGCGGCTACGTTTCGGGCCGTATGAAGGTACTCGGCGAGGCCAGTTCCGAAGCCTTGAACGGTTTCGTCTATTACGTTGCCCTGCCGGTGTTGTTGTTCTTTTCCATGGCCCGCGTTGAGCCCGCGGAAATATTCCAGTGGCAGTTTATCGGCGCGTTTGCGCTGGGCAGTGCGGCCACTTTGCTGATCGCATTCGCCATATCACGCTGGGTTTTCAAGGCCCGCATGGCGGAAACATCGCTGTTTGGCATGACCGCCATATTCGGTAATACGGGTTTCATGGGCATCCCCTTGGCGATCGTCGCCTTCGGCCCCGAAGCGGCGTTGCCGGCTATTATCGCGACAGTATTTCAAAGCCTGATTTTGTTGGCCTTGGTTGCCGCGTTGATTGAGATGGATCTCAGCGGCGGACGCGCCGGCGGCAATGCATTGGCCGACACGGGCCGCGCGTTGATCAAGAATCCGTTGTTGATTTCATCCGCCGCCGGCATCGCCTGGTCTTTTGGCGGGGCCAAATTGCCGGTGCCGGTGGCGACGTTCTGCGAAATCCTAAGCGCCGCCGCCGGTCCCAGCGCGCTGTTCGCCATTGGCTTGTTCATGGTCGGCAAACCATTGCGCGCGGGCATGGGCGAGGTGGCGTCAATGAGTATTCTGAAGCTCATTGTGCAGCCGGCCATTACCTGGTGGCTGGTCGTCAATGTATTTGAAATGGCGCCCATGTGGGCCGCCATGGCAATTCTGATGGCAGCCTTGCCGGCGGGGGCGAATTGCTTCGTGCTGGCGCAAAACTACGGCGTCTATGTGCAACGGACATCAGCGGCGGTATTAATCTCTACCATTGTCGCGGTGATGACCTTGTCGGTATTATTTGGCATGCCGATCATGGATCCGAAATGACCGAAAATAACAATCTCGTCGCCACGAAAACCCGTCCGCATCCGGCTGCCGGCCAGGGTGTCGGCAAATGGATCATGATCGGGGGTGGTATCGGGTTCGTCATCGCGCTGGCATGGTGGCTATTGTTCTTCCATCAAATGCTGGGTGATGACGTCAAAGCTGCTAGTGAATGCTTCTACCGGACAACAGTGCAGTGTGAGATCGGCAATTTTGTCGGTTCGTTCTTCGACACCCCGCCCTATGAGCCGGCGCTGTTGTGGGCGTCCGCTGGTACTTTCGTCGTGGGCCTGCTGATCAGCGTTTTCACATCAAGGCGTTAACGAACCTGATCAGGCGGCGTCCTTAAGCGCCGCGGCTTGGGCCAGTTCGTCGCCCAAAAATTCCGCCAACGCGCCCATGCCTGAAACGCCCGCCGCCATCTCTGCCTCGGCGTTGTAGTTGGTGTTGGTGTTCAGATCATAGGTAAAGGCCCGTCCGTTGGCGTCGATGATCGATTCGAACGCCGCCACGTGAATGTCGTTGGCTGTCATAAGCGCTTCATAGCGTTCGATCAGCAATGGATCAAAACTGTCGAGAACTTCGAACATGGGACGGTCGTCTGCGGCCGAAGGCGCATCATCGATCCGGCAGACATCGGCAGGGCAAAGCTCAAAGCCCTGAGACGTATCGACCCGGACGGCATATTGGAATTTGCCGCCGACGAACTCGGCCCGGGTGATGAAGGCTTCGGGGGATTTGATGTATTGTTGGATCAAGGTGACGCCGTCGCGTGACTGATCGAATTCAGGGCCATCCACATAGGCCCGCAATTGATCAGTGTTCTCGAATAATTTGACGCCCAAACCCTTGCCGGCACGGTTGTGCTTGGTGATGAAGTCGCCACCAACGTCTCGGGCAAAATCTTCGGCGGCAGTGATGATTTCCTCAGCGCCCAGCGCTGCCGTGGTTTTCGGTGCTTCGATGCTGAATTGGGCGAAGGCCAGGTATTGCTCGATCTTGGAGACTTCCAAGCGCAAGGCTTGCGACCCATTCAAGACGCGCCGCCCGTGGGCTTCCAGCCAGGCCAGTACTAGCTTCGCGTGCTCGGGGGCATAAGTGTGGCCCCGGGTGTGCGACGATGCGCTCATGCGGTTATAGAAGATGCCTACGGGCGGCGCCGTCGTGATGTCGATGGTCCCGTCGTTCAGAAACCATTCTTCATAGGGCAGGCCGCGCTTTTCCAATTCGGCACGCAGCGGCACCACCCAATCGTCGTTTTCATGCAGCACGTAAATTTTCATAATAACACCATAAATGTGTATATATTTTCATTACACAAATATTATACGTATTTAAAAAATACATCTACACATCAATTGGAAAATACCGTATTCCAAAAATTCACTAATAGGCGAATATCGCGGAAATTAGGGGATTTTGATCGGTTTATTCGGCCAAAAATGTACGAACATCGCGGATCGCCTCGGCAAGACCGATGCGCCGCACCTCGACGCCGTCTGGAAAGGCGCTGAGCAGGCGCGTGGGCAGGCTACGGTCAAGCATGACGAAAACGCCGCGGTCGCCCTGGCGGCGCAGCAGGCGGCCGTAGGCCTGCTTTAACTTCAAGCGTGTCAGCATTTCATCGTAACGACGCCCGCCGAACACCGCCTTGCGCGCCCGGTGCAGGATCGTCGGCCGGGGCCAGGGCACCCGGTCGAACGCGATCAGTCTGAGTGAGCGGCCCGGCACATCGACACCGTCGCGCACCGCATCGGTGCCCAACAGGCAGGTGTCTTCTTCGGCTCGGAAAATGTCGATGAGGGTGCCCGTGTCCATGGGATC
>JABJBP010000018.1 GCA_018665815.1 Rhodospirillaceae bacterium | reverse complement strand
GATGCAATTGGCCTGCACGGCGCTTGATCGGGTCGGGGCGGAACGCGATGCGGTCGCCGCCCGCATAGCCGATTTCGGCAATGCCGACCTGCTTTGCTACCGCGCGACTGAACCCGCCGATCTGGTCGCTCGCCAAACTGATGCCTGGCAGCCGATCCTGGATTGGTTGGCCGATGAATTGGGTGCCGCGTTAAATGTCACGTCTGGTATCACTCATATCGCCCAACCCGCAGAAAGCTTGGCTGCACTAGCCGATGTCTTGGCGGCCTATGATGAATTCGAGCTGACGGTGGTTGCCGAAATCGCCCAAGTATACAGCTCTCTTGGCCTGGCGTTGGCCGTTGAACGCGGCCGGCTTGACCGGGATGACGCCTTGAGCGCCGCGTGGATTGATGAGGCCTTTCAGAACGAGCAGTGGGGCGAGGACCATGAGGCCATGGACCGCCGCCGGAACCTGAAAGCAGACGCTGACGCGGCGGTGAGGTTTTTATCGCTATGCCGGGAATGCTAACCGGTAAATTCAGTCTCTAGCGGGATTGGGATGGCCGGTGAGGCAATCCCGCGCTCTGAAACCGACACAGCGCTGTACAATTGTGCAATGTCCGAATCCCTCATGTAGCACATAACCCACCCACCAATTTTACTTTGTCAGCAATCATCAGCAAAAGTCATCATTTGTTTCCTAGTTGCCTGGGATGTTGACGATAGCGTGACCCGTGAATGCGATCTGGCCATGGGCGAGGCCGGCGTTGACTACCGAAATCTCACGTTCACCACCGGCAAGGGCCACAATTTGTTTTATACACCGGAGCCGGTCTGGATCGACCCGGTCGCCAAATTCGCGTTGTCCGACTGACGCTATACTCACCCAACTGGCCGCCGCACACACCCATGCACCCGGTGCGGCTTGCCGGGGCAGGGCGGGCTTGATATGTGAGTGTGGCTAGGGCTTATCGTTTTTTTGTGCCCGGGCATCCAAATTACCCTCTCGCGTGAAGGAGCCTTCAAATGGGCGGAAAAATCGGTGTCATGGTTTGCGGTCACGGCTCACGGAGCCAGGCGGCCGTTGATGAGTTTGCCGTGCTGGCCGACCGGCTGCCGGAGTTTTTCCTCGATTGGCCGGTGGAGTACGGGTATCTGGAATTCGCCAACCCGGTGATCCGCGACGGATTGGATAAGCTACGCGAACAAGGCTGTGATCATATCCTGGCTGTGCCCGGCATGCTGTTTGCCGCCATGCACGCGAAGAACGACATTCCGACTGTGCTGAACACCTATGCCGCCAAGCACGACATCAAAATCGAATACGGGCGTGACTTGGGTGTGGACACCAAAATGGTCGCCGCCGCTGCCGAGCGGATTCAAGACGCCCTCGACGGCGCCAATACGGCGAACGGTGAGGTTGCGTTGCACGAGACGTGCTTGGTCGTTATTGGCCGCGGCGCCAGTGATCCGGACGCCAATTCAAATGTATCGAAAATCGCGCGTTTGCTATGGGAAGGCATGGGGTTCGGCTGGTGCGAGGTCGGCTATTCCGGGGTGACGTTCCCGCTGGTTGAGCCGTGTTTGGAGCATGTCACGAAGCTTGGCTACAAACGGGTCGTTGTATTCCCGTATTTTCTGTTTACCGGGGTGTTGATCGATCGCATTTATGGGTTCACCGACATGGTTGCCGAAGCCAATCCCGATATTGAATTTGTGAAGGCGGATTATCTCAACGATCACCCGAAAGTGTTGGCGACGTTTGCCGAGCGGGTGAGTGAAATTCTCGACGGCGACAACGCTATGAATTGCGCGCTCTGCAAATACCGCGAACAGGTCTTAGGCTTTGAAGCCGAGGTCGGTCTAGCCCAGGAGAGTCATCATCATCACGTTGAAGGCCAGGGCGCCAGCGCACCGGGCTCAAACGTCGAAGATTGCGATCTTTGCGACACGTTCTGTACGGGGGCTTGCCGGTTGGATATGGATCATGATCATTCTCATGATCACGAACCCAGCCACGATCATGATCATAGTCATGATCACGACCATGGGCATGATCACAGGCACGACCATAGCCATGATCACGATAGTCACGACCATGGCCACGACCACGAACATCAACCCTACCCACAAGCCGATCATCCGCTCGGGCCGGAAAGCGTACGCAAACACTTGAAAAGTGATTAGGGCAACGATTTCTCGCCGCCCTAATCGAACGAGCTTTGTGTAACGGCTGCCTTAAGCCGCAATCGCGTAGGCGATCTCCGTGACGTGACGGATATCCGAGCCGCAACAACCGCCGAAGACGTTGAGCCAGGGCATTTTCTGGCGCATGTCGCGGTATTGCTGGACAAGCTCATGCGGATTGCCATCATCCAGCACCTCGCAGGCGTCCAATTCCGCGTGGCTTTGGCGCGACGCATTACAACGTAGACCGCGAATGCGTTGCGCCCAGGCCTCATTACCAAGGACATGGGCGAAGTGGTCGGGATGTGCGCAGTTGACCATGTAGTACGCCGGTGCGTTGTCGCTGGCCGCATCGACGGCCTCGATGGCCTCATTCAGCGGTTGGCCGGTCGGCAGGCTGCCATCGGTTTCAACGGTGAATGAGATGACTGAAGGCAATCCTACGGTGCGCGCCGCGCGGGCGAACCCGGCGGCCTCATCGGATTGCGTGAAGGTCAGGGCGGTGACCATGTCGGCATCGGTTTCCGCCAGCCAGGCCAATTGCTTAGCGTGATAGGCCTCGGCTTGATCGATGGCGACAGCGGCTTCCGGTGCATAGGCGTCACCACAAGGCCCGACAACGCCGTTCAAGACGACGGCACTCGTGTTGCCCGCAAATTCCTCGCGGAGCTGGGCGATAAATTTGATGGCGTCTTGGTTAGCCGTTCTAATCTCGGCTTCCGTCGCGCCGAGATCATCGGCCCAGTGCATATGGGCTTTCCAGGTCTGGCTGTCCAGGACCAGACCGGTGCCTTGGGATTTGGCAAGATCTAAATAACCGCGAAGGTATTTCGCCAAAGCGGCGCGGCCGCTTGATTCGGGGAGAAGCGTGTGAACTGCGAATTCCCTGATATCGATGCCGTGGTTGAAGATCAAATCGGTTTCGAGGCCGGCGTCGGTAAGAAAAATGTCGCCGTTCAGTTGTGGTAGAGCATGGCGATATCGTGCCATTTTATTCTCCTGCAAAACAATGTTGTGACTGAGAATTATTGTCCGGCCCGCAAATGAATTTTCGGGCTCGGACAGTGAAGGCGTGATTCTATAGGGACTAGGTGTGTAAATCGGTGACGGGCGTCACATGACATGAAATTATTTTTCGTACGTAATCTTTACGACAGATCCCCATATCATAATGATCCGATAAATTGGTTGAGGGTTAGTGCGTGACGTCCACCGAGGAACCGTTTTCAAACGCTGAAGATCAGGGCGGACCATTCGAGCGAGTGCGCATCACCTCGGTTGATCAACTTCAATCCAAGCCGTTGATTGGACTCTTCGAATATTGGGCCGCCAAGCGGGGCTCGCGGCCCTATCCGGGTTGGCGGGAATTCGATTTAATGGTGCTATTTGAGATCGCACCTTATATCCATGTCCGTGACGTCATTGATGGTTGGGCCGAGTTTACGGTCCGCTTTTGGGGGACGGGATTGACCGACGTGCTTGGGTTCGAGGGCACCGGAAAGCAGATGCGCGAAATATATGATGGCGAGATGCTTGGTATCGCCCTGGACGGATTCCAAATGGTTCTCGAACCGGCCATTCCAGTGCTCAACAAAGGCAAGGTGACGTGGGTTGCCGGCAAGGAACATCGGTCGTTCCATTCCTTGGTGCTGCCGCTTGCGGCCGGCGATGGCAGCGATGGCGGCGGTGATTGTGAGGTCGCACATCTGGTGACGGGTCTGGATTTTGATCCAGTGGAGTAAACCATGAGATTGAAATTCGAATTTCTCTCACCCTGACCTCCGACGCGATGACCAACCCGTCTTCATGGTAGCGCTGAACCTCGGTTTCGCTGAGCGCCATGGGGTGTTGATCCACTGAAACTGAAACTTCACTTATCGGGATAGCATGGGGTTTCGACGTGGGGAATGAGTTTTTGCTAGCCGCGCCAGCCCGGCTTTCCTATTTTGGAGGCGTTCGGGGAGCAATTTCGGGCCCGAGGCCCCAAAGTCCAGGAGGTTGGCATGCAAGACATCATTCAGCAGCTCGAAGAAAAACGCGACAAAGCGCGGCTTGGCGGCGGCGAGCCGCGAATCGAAGCCCAACACAAGAAAGGCAAATTGACGGCGCGTGAGCGCATTGAGTTGCTTCTCGATCCTGGCTCATTTGAAGAATGGGACATGTTTGTCGGCCACCGTTGCACGGATTTCGGCATGGAAGAACAAACCATTCCGGGCGACGGCGTCGTCACCGGATACGGTACCGTCAACGGCCGCTTGATCTTTGTGTTCTCCCAGGACTTCACGGTGTTCGGCGGATCGCTGTCGGAAGCTCACGCCGAGAAGATCTGCAAAGTCATGGATCAAGCCATGAAGGTTGGCGCGCCTGTCATCGGCTTGAACGATTCGGGTGGTGCCCGCATCCAAGAAGGTGTCGCCTCGCTGGCCGGCTACGCCGAAGTGTTTCAACGCAATGTGCTGGCGTCGGGCGTCGTGCCGCAAATTTCCATGATCATGGGGCCGTGTGCCGGCGGTGCGGTGTATTCGCCGGCGATGACTGACTTCATCTTCATGGTGAAGGATTCGAGTTACATGTTCGTCACCGGCCCGGATGTCGTGAAGACCGTCACCCACGAAGAAGTCACGCATGAGGAACTGGGTGGTGCTGAAACCCACACGGGGAAATCCGGCGTCGCCGACAAGGCCTTTGAAAATGATATGGAGGCGTTGCTGTATCTGCGCCGGTTCATTGATTACCTGCCGGCCAACAACAAGGAAAAGCCGCCCGTCCGATCGACCCCTGATCCGGCGTCCCGGGTTGAAATGTCGCTCGACACGTTGGTCCCCGACAATCCGAACAAGCCCTACGACATGAAGGAATTGATCACCAAGATGGTCGATGAGGGCGATTTTTTTGAATTGCAGCCGGAATATGCCGGCAACATCATCATCGGGTTTGGCCGTGTCGAGGGCCAAACGGTTGGCATCGTTGCCAATCAACCGATGGTGCTGGCAGGGTGCTTGGATATCAGTTCATCAATCAAGGCCGCGCGCTTCGTGCGTTTTTGCGATTGTTTCAACATTCCGATCGTCACGCTGGTTGATGTCCCGGGCTTCATGCCGGGGACTGCCCAGGAATACGGTGGCATCATCAAGCACGGCGCGAAGTTGCTGTTTGCATTTGCCGAGGCGACGGTGCCGAAGATTACGGTGATCACGCGCAAGGCCTATGGCGGCGCCTACGACGTCATGAGTTCCAAACATTTGCGTGGCGATGTCAATTTCGCTTGGCCGTCGGCCGAGATCGCTGTCATGGGGCCGAAGGGGGCTGTGGAAATCATCTTTCGATCGGATATCGGTGATACTGAGAAGATCGAGCAACGCACGGAGGAGTACCGTCAGCGCTTCGCCAATCCGTTCATTGCCGGTCATCGGGGGTTCATTGACGACGTCATCATGCCGCACAATACCCGAATGCGGGTCGCTCGAAGCCTCCGTATGCTGCGGGATAAGAAGCTCGAAAACCCCTGGAAAAAACACGCGAATATCCCACTATAGGTTCCGCCATGTCCGTTCAGGTTACATCCGTTAAAGGTGATTTCGTTGCTCGCATTTCCGGCGTGGATTTAGGCGGGCCGCTGGATCAGCGTATCTTCGACAATATCGAAGCCGCTTTCGAGGCGCATGGCGTGGCGATCTTTCCAGACCAAAATATCACCGATGATCAGCAGATCGCTTTTTCTAAACGCTTCGGCGATCTGGAACCGTCGGTCCGCCGCCACCGGGAGCGCTCTGTCAGTAATCCGTATATTTCGGACATATCGAACATAGGCCCGGATGGCAATCTATTGCCCGAGAACGCCGAAGCCATGTCCTACAACCGGGGCAATCAGCTTTGGCACTCCGACTCATCGTTTAAACGCACACCATCGAAGGCATCATTGTTGTCGGCGCGCGAAGTCCCGCCAGATGCTGGCGAGACAGAGTTTTGCGACATGCGGGCAGCCTGGGATGCATTGGCGCCGTACATGCAGGCGCGCCTTGATGGCTTGGTCGCAGAGCACAGCCTGGCCTATTCCCGGGCCTCCATGGGCTACGACGCGGGCGAGACATTTTTTGATATCGAAAAAGCCGAGGTGCCGCCGGTGCCACAAACCCTGGCGCGCATTAGCCCGGTCAATGGGCGCAAGTCGCTCTACGTCGGTTCTCATGCGGCCTATATCCGTGACATGGACCGGGGTGAGGGGAGGGCGCTATTGGATGAATTGCTGGCCCACGCGGCGAACGACAAATTCGTCTATGTCCATAAATGGTCGGTTGGCGATTTGGTCATGTGGGATAACCGCTGCGTCAATCACCGCGGCCGGCCATGGGATTCTCAACGCTATCGCCGCGTCATGCGGCGGACCACGGTCGCCGGCGATGCACCGACGGTTTGACTGTTATTCAGCCGGTGGCTCCGCGCCGGTCTGCGATGTGATCCGCCCGTAATGCTCAATCCGGCGGTGGCGGGCGAAGTCGAACATCGTCGATTTGCCGAAGTTGCAGTCATCCAGGTCAATTTCTGCCATCACGACCTCATCAGCTTCGGTTTCCGCCATGGCGATGATTTCGCCATCCGGATTGACGATGCAGCTTTCGCCGAACAGGTGGAAGCCATCTTCATCACCGGCTTTTGCGACACCGACAACGAAGGTGGCGTTTTGATAAGCGCCGGCCTGCAGAGCCAGGCGGTTGTGGAAGGTGCGTTTCTCGATGGCTTCATCGGGCTTTTGTGAATTCACCGACGGCGTGTTGTAACCGAGCATGACCAATTCAACGCCTTGCAGGCCCATGACCCGGAAGGTTTCCGGCCAGCGCCGATCATTGCAAATACACATGCCCATGACACCGCCCATGGTGCGCCATACGGGGAAGCCTAAATCGCCGGGCAGAAAATAGCGTTTCTCCAGATGTTGAAACTCGCGTTCCGGATCAAATTCGTCATGGCCCGGTAGATGCACCTTGCGGTACTTGCCGACCAAGGTGCCCGATTTATCGACAATGATTGAGGTGTTGAAGTGTTGTCCATCGGGCGTCAGTTCACCGTATCCCAAATAGAATCCGACACTGCGCTCGCGGGCCAGGCGGAACAGGGGCTCCGTCGCGGCATTGGGCATGTCGCGCTCAAACCATAAATCCATCTCATCGCGGTCTTCTTCATAATAGCGCGGGAAGAACGTCGTTAGCGCGAGTTCCGTAAAAACAACCAGATCGGCACCCTCATCGGCGGCTTTTCCTAACATGGTACAGAGCCGGGCAACCACGGCCTGACGGGGCTCGGCTTTTTGGATAGGCCCCGATTGGGCGGCGGCAATGCGAAGCAGGCGGCTCATCTTTTGTCTCTCCCTAGGATCATCGTGCAATGCCACGATAGCACGCCACCCTCATTGTGGATCAAGGCAATATCGTGTTTAGGAACCTGGCGTGCACTTTCACCTCCGCGCAATTGTCGTACCGCCTCGACGATGCCGTGAATACCGCCTGACGCGCCAGCCTGGGCGTAGGACAGCAACCCACCATGGGTGTTGATCGGCAACCGGCCCTCGATGGCGGTTTCTCCGCTGGCGAATAATTCACCTCCGCTAACTCGCTCGGCCAGACCTAATTCCTCGGCTTCGATGATCGGGACGATGGTGAAGCAGTGATATAATTCGGCAAAGTCGATGTCTTTGGGGCCGACGCCGGCCATCTCATAGGCCTGGCTCCCGGATTGCACGGCGCCGAATTCCGTGAGACTGGGCGCCAGGGTGATGTGTTCGTGGGTGTGACATTCACCAATGCCCCAAAGCCAGGCGGGCCGGTTTGCCAGATCAGCAGCGCGGTCCGGCGTGGTCACTATAAAAGCGCCGGCGGCATCCGATATAAAACAGCAATCGAGCATATTGAGCGGCTCGGCAATGGGCTTTGATGCGAGGACGTCGTCAACAGTGATCTCGCTCTTCATCGGCGAATTGGGATGGCGTACGGCATGATGACGGGCGCGGACGGCGACGTGGGCTAGGTCTTCGCGCTGGGTACCGAATTCATGCATGTAACGCTGGGTAACCATGGCATAAAACGCCGGCACCAGGGGCCCATAGGGATTCTCAAAGTAAGGATGGCCGACTTGGGTCAGTGCGTTGACCGCTTCGTCGCGGCTTTGGCCGGTCGCCCGATTTTCGCCGCATGTGACCAGGACGACTTTTGCTTGGCCCGTGGTGACGGCCATGGCGGCGTGATGCAACGCCGCACCCGGCGTGCCGCCGCCAACCACCAATGACGCGCAATAGGTGGGTTGCAGTCCCAAATACTCCGCCAGCACCGTGCCCAGCATGAAATAGGGCTCGGTCAAGGAGTAGGCGGTAAGCAGGCCGTCAACGTCCTTCATCCGCATACCGGCGTCATCCAGGGCGCGCTTCGCCGCCTGAGCATTCAGCGCCAGGCCGCTCATGTCGGGCACTTTGCCGATATCGGAATCACCAACGCCAGCGATAATGACCTTGTTGCGGAGCATACTGGTTAATCCCCGGCGCGGACGAACTGCGGCACCCTGGCGCCGCCATCGCGCTCTTCGAAGATAACGCGGACCCGGTCGCCAATGGCCACCTCAATGGCGTCGTTGCCCAAATATTTGCCATCATGCGCGGCCCTTCATCTAGATCGATCAAGGCAATGACGTAGGGTGTGATCGCCTGAAATTCTTTGTTCGGCGCGCGGTGGACGATCGTGAAGGTGTGGACCCTTCCCTGACCGGACACCTCGGTCCATGTAGCTTGATCACTGGCGCAGTCGGGGCATAGAGGCCGGGGGTAAAAACGGTAAATGCCACATTCATCGCAGCACTGAACAACCAACCTTTCCTCGGCCGCCGCTGCCCAATAGGTCCGCGCGTCGGCATTGATGTCGGGACCGGGCAGGGGCCCTAGGTCTCTCCTTGAGTTTTCCATTGGACAAAACCTCCACCTTGGCGGCACTTTATGGCATTCTTAGGTCTCGGGCGAGTCCGCGCCCGCAGCCGTTTCGGCCCTCGAAACTATGGATGTGAGCGCACGCTGCATGAGTGAAGAACCAAGCCGAAATTTGGATGGTTATGATCCGAATGACGCGCAAGCTCAGGCCGCGCGCCGGCGGGTCAAGGGTTTCGGCATGCATTTGATCGGGTATTTCGTCTGCTTGATCGTAATCGTGCCGCTAAATTTTTGGCTGTTCCCTGATGAGGCGTGGTTTTTGCTACCGTTGATCGGCTGGGGGTCAGTGTTGGCCGTTCATGCCGCCTATGCCATGGGGTTGTTCAAGTTGTTTCAACGCTGAAGGCCGCTGGATTCTTCCCGTCTGAGCCGTTAATACAGTCCATACCGGGGGCCAAGCACGGTGGAGACAAAGATGATCAAGAAGATACTGATCGCCAATCGCGGAGAAATTGCCTGCCGGGTCATTAAGACGGCGAAGAAAATGGGCATCGCCACTGTCGCCGTTTATTCCGATGCGGACACGGATGCCCTGCACAAACAGATGGCCGACGAGGCCGTGCATATCGGTCCCGCGCCGAGCGCCGAAAGCTATCTGGTTATCGACAAAATCCTGGATGCCATCCGCCAAACGGGTGCGGATGCAGTGCATCCCGGCTACGGGTTCTTGTCGGAAAATGCCGGTTTCGCCGAAGCGCTAGAGAAAGAAGGCGTGATTTTCATCGGCCCGCCGGTCGGTGCGATTAATGCCATGGGCGATAAAATCGCATCAAAGATACTCGCGGAAAAAGCCAATGTCTCGACCGTGCCCGGGCACACCGAAGCGGTTCTCGATCCTGATGACGCCGTGAAGATCGCCAATGACATCGGCTATCCGGTGATGCTGAAGGCCTCGGCGGGTGGTGGCGGTAAGGGCATGCGGCTGGCGTGGAACGATGAGGAATGCCGCGACGGCCTGGAGCGCGCCGTCAATGAAGCGATGTCATCGTTCGGCGATGACCGGGTCTTTGTTGAGAAATTCATCGAACAACCACGCCATATAGAAATTCAGATTATCGCCGACAAACATGGCAACACGGTCTATTTGGGCGAGCGCGAATGCTCTATTCAGCGTCGACACCAGAAGGTTCTGGAAGAAGCACCGTCGCCGTTCCTCGATGAAAAGACCCGAAAGGCTATGGGTGAGGAAGCGGTCGCTTTGGCCAAAGCCGTTGATTATTACTCCGCCGGCACCGTCGAGTTCATTGTTGATTCTGATAAGAATTTCTTTTTCCTGGAAATGAATACCCGTTTGCAGGTCGAGCACCCGGTAACCGAACTGATCACCGGCTGCGATTTGGTTGAGATGATGATCAACGTCGCGAACGGCGAGAAACTGCCAATTACCCAAAAAGACGTGACGCTGACCGGGTGGGCGCTTGAGGCTCGTGTCTACGCCGAAGACCCGTTCCGAAATTTCCTGCCCTCCATCGGCCGATTGAACCGCTACAAGGGCCCTGTAGAGAATGCCAACGTGCGAGTTGATACTGGGGTCTATGAAGGCGGCGAAATTTCCATGTACTACGATCCGATGATCGCCAAATTGGTCACTTATGGCGATGACCGCGCCGAAGCCTTGTCACATATGCAGGCCGCTTTGGATGCCTATTACATCCGGGGCGTCAGCCACAATATCGGGTTCTTGGCGGCCCTCGTGGCACACCCGAAGTTCGCCGCTGGCGATACGACAACGAATTTCATCGCCGATGAATATCCCGATGGTTTCCATCCTCAAGACCTACCGTCAGAGGACCCGACCATTCAAATCGCCGTCGCGGCATCCGTCCACCGCGCCTATCAACAACGCGCCGCCGAAATTAGCGGCCAGACACCGGATCACGAACGTCAGGTATCGGATGATTGGGTGGTGGTGCTGAAAGACGGCGAGCATCCAGTCACTGTCCGGGTCGCAGCGGATGGTTTCTTCGTCATTATTGAGGGCACCACGCACGAGCTTCAAACCGATTGGAAGCTTGGCGAGACGTTGATGCGTGGCAATTTGGATGGTCGCAATATCTGTATTCAGGTCGAACGCCAGAATATTTCCTACCGTTTGACCCACGCCGGGTCGCAGGACGATATCTTGGTCCTGAGCCCACGCCATGCCGAATTGAACACCCATATGCTGGTTAAGGAACCGCCGGACACGTCAAAGCTTCTGTTGTCGCCGATGCCGGGGCTTTTGGTTTCCGTTGCCGTGGAGTCAGGACAAGAGATCAAATCCGGTGAGGAATTAGCGGTCATTGAAGCCATGAAGATGGAGAACGTGCTCCGCGCCGAACGCGACGGCCGGATCAGCACAGTCAAAGCCGCCGCCGGTGACAGTTTGGCCGTTGACCAGATCATCATGGAATTTGAATAACCGCTGGTGTCCCCGATGAACGCAGAGGTGAACGCCCCCGTAGACGTTTTGCTTAAATCCGTTCACGTCATCATCTCGGGCCGCGTCCAAGGGGGTTGGTTCCAGGGGTAGACAAAAAAACAAGCGCACAGCCTTAACATTCGTGGCTGGGTCCGCAATCGCCGGGACGGCACCGTCGAGCCCGTCTTTGCCGGCGTGCCCGACGACGTCGATGCGATGCTCGCGAAGTGCTGGAAAGGGCCGCCAGTGGCGTCGGTAAAGGCCGTGCGGGTGGAACCCGCGGAAGTCCCCAAAAAAATGGACTTTGTTGATTTGCCGACGGTCTAGGGCCTCAGACTTCACGGGCCAACTTCGTTCATATTGAAAGATTGTGATAACGTCCGCTCAGCGCCATGATGAGCGACGCTTCATCTCGATTTTGCCAATAAATTTGGAACACACCATGCGGGACGGCACACCCACAATCGCTTTCGTGCGCCGTGAATGGCGGTTTTTGCTGTTCGGCGCGCTGGTGATGTTTTGGACCAGTCCGGGCCAGACTTATCTAATTTCCCTGTTTGGTGATGAACTGCGCCGCGATTTCGGTCTGGGTCATGGCGAATTCGGTTTGCTGTATACCGGGGCAACGTTAGTCAGCGCCGCTATTCTCTGGCCGGCGGGCCGGCTGGTTGATCGGCTCCGCCTGGCCAAGTTCGTCTGGTGGGTGTGTGCGGCCATGGCCGTTAGCGCGGCAGCGTTCTCCCTGGTTTCGGGGCCGGTGACGTTGTTTTTGGGCATTCTGTTCGTTCGCTTTTTGGGCCAGGGGATGATGTCGCATATTGCTGTCACCGCCATGGCACGGCGATATGTGGGTGAGCGGGGCCGTGCCATCGCCATCGCCGGGTTCGGGTTCCCCATTGCCGAAGGTGTCCTGCCACCTTTGATCACCATTGGTCTAACGATGACCAGTTGGCAGAACATTTGGATTGTCTTGGGGCTAGGTGTGGCCCTGACCATGCTGCCGAGCGTGCCGTTCCTATTGCGCCGAACCGCCGGGCAGGACGGTCAGGGACCGGACGCCTTGTCGAAACACGATGGGGCGCAACGCCAGTGGACGCGAGGCGAAATGCTACGCGACGGCAGGTTTTTGATGGTTGCGCCCTTGGTCATGACCATGTCGGCGATTTTCACCGGGATCATCTTTCATCAGAAATTCATCATCGCTACCGCCAAGCAGTGGGATTTCCTATGGTGGAGCGTATGCTTTGGCGTCTTTGCGGTTTGTCAGGTCGCCGGCAGTTTTTCAACCGGATGGCTGGTCGATCGCATTTCCGCCAAACGTATTGCACCTTTCGTTCTCGTGCCGTTTGGCATCTCCGTGGCGATTTTGGGCATCAGCGAAACCGAAGTTTGGGCGCCCGTTGTCATGGCCACGATGGGATTGAGCGCAGGCGCCACGAACCCGTCATATTCGTCGCTGTGGGCCGAGCTTTATGGGACCGAGCACCTGGGCGCCATTCGTGCCGTCGGCGCTGTGTTGATGGTGTTCGCCTCGGCCTTGGGGCCGGTTGTCGTCGGCTGGGCCTTGGATGCGGATGTATCCATTTACGCCATATGCACGGCTTCCGTTGTGATCACAGCAGGTACAAGCGGTTTAGCGGCCTATGGGCTGAGGCGTGCTTAACTGGCCAGGAATTCGCGCGTAATGACGGCGGCGGCGGCGAAAGTCTCGGTGACATGATCAGCGCCGGCGTCCAACAAACGATCCGCATGGTTGCCCTGAATATGCGACGCCGCCAACATACCGATTACCGTCATTCCCGCCGCGCGGGCGCCTTGGACACCCGACGCGCTGTCTTCAATCACCAAACAGTGCGCCGGCGGCACATTCATTTCCGCCGCCGCATGCAGGAAGATATCCGGATGCGGTTTGCCGCGCGCCACCTAGGCGGCGCTGTAGACGTTGGCGCCGAAGCTCGCCGTAAGATCCAGGACCTCAAGGCAGACCTGAAGGCGGGCCGGTGAAGATGCCGACGCAATACATTGCGGTGTGGCGGCGAAGTCGTTGATGAATTCCAGCGCACCGGGCACCGGCTCCAAATCGCCGCGAAACCTTTCCAGGCCGCGCCCCTGAAAACGTTCGGGGAAATCTTCCGGCAGGGGGGCGCCAATCGTTTCCGCCACCGCCGCCATGACTTCGTCAAATCGTTTGCCCATATAACGCGCATACGAATCCTCCAACGTCGTCGGCACTCCAAGCTCGGACACCATCTCCGCCAACACGGTGTTGGCCAGAACCTTGCTGTCGGCAATGACGCCGTCGAAGTCAAATATCAGGAGGTTTTTGCATACTGGGGAGACGCCTGGCTACGCGAGCGATGCCAGGAATTCAACTAACAATCGATTGACCGCTTTTGATTGTTCCTGTTGCACCCAATGACCGGCGCCGTCGATCAGATGCACGCCGCGCATGTCGGTACATGCCTTTGTCCGCATGGTCTCCAACGCGCTCGGGACTTGGTGCACGCCCCAGTCGGACGCGCCGGAAATAAAGCACGACGGGACGTCGATGGTGCGCCCGGCGAAGGCATCCAACTCGGCGTTCTGAATGCCATCGGTGCGGCAGCGGTACCATTGCAGGCCGCCTCGGAATCCCTGCCGGTCGTATTCCCCGCTGTAGACGTGAAGCTCTTCTTCGGTGAGCCAAGCGCAACCGGCAATCTCATCGGCCGAGGGCATCTCGGCTGCGACTGTCTCAGCCATATTTTGGGCTTGGTCCATGATGTAGTAAGTCGGCAGCTTTGCCAGTTCTTCCGCTGTCCAATCAGAAAGAGGTGCTGGCTTATTGGCTTTCCAATCGGCACTTTTTTGATGGAAATAGGCCCGCAGGAAATCATGCACGCCCTGGGGGCAGCGCCACATATCGGCGTCGGCTTCGCGGGTTGAATAGTACCATTGGTAATGTTTGCGCGGGCGGGGCAGCGCGGCCATGCCGGCATGGATATCCGGTGCCTCGGCTGGCGCGCCCACGGACAATGCCGGTGGGCCACCATACGGTGCGCTCATGAGGACCAGGGCCTTGAAGACGTCCGGTCGGATCAATGCTGCGTTGGCCGCGACCGACGCGCCGAAATCATGCCCGACGACACCAGCGATTTCCCAGCGGCCAAGTGCCGTCAGTAGACCCAGCATATCGCGCACAAGGTTCAGCAACCGAAAGGAATGCAAATCACCGTCATAATCGGGGTCCCACCCGGTGGTCCGACCGTAACCCCGTTGATCCGGCGCAACCACGTAATAGCCCGCGTCCGCCAGCGCCGGCATGACTTTGCGCCAGCTGTAGGCCAATTCCGGAAACCCATGCAGCAAGAGGACACAAGGTTTGTCCTCGGCGCCTTTATACCCCGCTTCCAGGATATGAATATTTAATCCGTTGACGTCGGGGACATGGCGCGAACGGATGGCGGGCGGCAGAGTGCCATTGCCGAAAGGCTTATTCATATGTCTGCACCGTCCTCGGTCGTGCGGCCGAAGACCTCTTCAAACGCCTGGCGGAGCGCGATGTCGATATCAGGCATGGTTGCGGTGATGCCCAGATCAAACAGCGACGTGACGCCGTGCTCGGCAATGCCACAGGGTATGATGCCGTCGAAATGCTCAAGGTTGGGCTCCACGTTGATAGCCACGCCGTGAAAGCTGACCCACCTGCGCACGCGGACGCCAATGGCGGCGATCTTGTTTTCCTTGTAGGCCGGATTGGCGGGCGCACCGTCGGCGACCCAAAGCCCGACCCGGCCCTCGCGCCGCTCGGCGATGACGTTGAACGTGGTCAATGTGCGGATCACCCATTCCTCAAGGTCATGAACAAACCGCCGGATGTCCTGGCCGCGTTCTTTTAAGTCCAACATCACATAGGCGACCCGCTGACCGGGGCCGTGATAGGTGTAGCGCCCGCCGCGCCCAGTCTCGTAAACCGGAAAACGGTTACGATCTAAAAGCTCGTCGGGCTCGGCGCTGGTGCCGGCGGTATAAAGTGGCGGATGTTCAATCAGCCAGATGGTTTCCGGCGCGTCGCCGTCACGAATGGCGGCAGCGCGCTCTTCCATGAACGCCAGTGCAGCCGAGTAATCGACCTGCGTGTCACTGATCAGCCATGACACCGGCCCGGTTTCGGGCGATGGCAGCGTGTCATCCGCTAAGGTATGGATTTCTGCGGTATTCATTGTCTGCTCATGTGCTGCTCGGGGACCACTCAGAGATAATCGAACGCTTGCTCCAGCGGCTGGGGTTTGCTATCTCCGCCGTCAAGCAAGATTGAGCAACCGAGAGGTTGTGGCAAGAGTTTTGCGGTCGTGGCGGAACTGGTAGACGCGCAGCGTTGAGGTCGCTGTGGGATAATATCCCGTGGAAGTTCGAGTCTTCTCGACCGCACCATTCTCCCCCGTCCCGGGCAACCGGGGCGGGGTTTTGTTTTTTGAAGGATCATTTCGAGATAGAAACTTAATCGAGCTAGGAAAGCTTTAAAATGTGACGCTTTTCGAATTGATCAAAATCTTGGATATCTGATGTCGAACGAGTGATAATTATTCGACTTCGATATTTCGGGTCATTGATTCTTATATCAGAATCATAGTGACGCCGCATGAAATATTGGATTTATCTGGGTAATGGGGGGTTAGGTAAGCGATACCACCCGCACAGCCTATGGCGAACACGGCACCCGCAGTCTCAACAGCGAAGAATTGGTTGGTTCAAAATAACTTATGTAGGGCCAATCCAAATTTACTGCAAAATGGATCGGCGTGCGCGGCAGTGTCGAGGACAGTAGCAACAAGACCTCCTAACATCGCAAGGATTGCGGCTCGTTTGCGTCCAATATAGACGACGGGCTCAGATTCTTCTGACATTCGGACCTCCCGAGAATTCGATTTGTGCCATCAAATGTATCAAAAGATTATGGCAGAAATTTTGAAATTTTTCAACTTTACTGAACCTATATAAAATAAAAATCTATTTTTATGATATACATAAGACGCTTGGTATTTACAGTGCATCAAAATGTGTTTGTAAATTTCGATCACTAATTTTCATAAATTAACTGTTAATTCAATAGTTTAGGCAATTCAAGTATCGACGCATGCGTTGATGGCTACTGCCATTGATGCTCAACTGTTTTGTTAGCCTAAAAGATTGGATGATCGTGGATTTTCGGCAAATTTTCCTCGAGAACAATGGCCCAACAACGGCTACAGAATTATCTCCGAGGTGGCCATCATCCGCGATTTGCACTAGAGGAATGGGAAGTCATGGCCGATCCGACACCGCAAGCCCCATCCTTGCCGGATTCTGAAAATACCGAAGGTCAATCCGAGGACCTGATTCACGATCTCGAGTCGGGAATCGAGGAAGCCGTCGTTCAAGCCCTCGACGACAACAATCTTGAGCGCGCGCACGAACTTCTTAGGCTCATTCATTACACCGACATCGCCGATCTCCTGGAGCGTGTCGATGAGCAAGATCGCGGTTTGATCATTGAGCTTATCCGCGGCGACTTTCATCCGGAAATTCTGGCCGAGCTTGACGACACGGTCCGCGATCAGGTCATTGATGTCTTGGGCCTTGATGATCTTGCCGCCGCCGTCGTAGAGCTTGATTCCGACGATGCGGTTGAAGTTCTCGAAGAGCTTGAAGAGCATGAGCAACAACAGGTCCTGGAGGCCATCCCGGAAAGTGACCGCGCGCTCATCGCGGAAGGGCTTGCATACGCCGAGGACAGTGCCGGGCGCCTCATGCAGCGTGAGTTGGTTACCGCACCGGCATTCTGGACCGTCGGCGACACCATCGACTACATGCGGTCCAATGCCGATTCCGATGACAACACGTTGCCCGACCAAATTTACAGCATTTATCTGGTCGACCCGAAGCACCACCCGGTGGGCAAAGTCATGCTCGGGGATATGTTGCGCTCGCGCCGCTCCGTACCTTTGCTCGAAATCACAGAGCCTGAGATGAGGGTCATTCCGGTTGAGACGGACCAAGAAGACGTGGCACTTCTATTCTCGAAGCGCAATTTGGTCTCGGCCCCCGTGGTCGATACTGATGGGCGACTGATTGGCGCGATCACCATTGACGACATTGTCGACGTCATCCACGAGGAACACGAAGAAGATATTATGCGCATGGGTGGGGTCCGCGAGGATGATCTTTATGACGCCGCCATCGACACCACCAAGGCGCGGTTTTCGTGGCTATTCGTGAATCTGTTGACAGCGATTACTGCGTCGGTGGTGATCGGCATGTTTGACGCGACCATCGATCAAGTCGTGGCGTTGGCGATCTTGATGCCGATCGTTGCCTCGATGGGCGGCAATGCCGGCACGCAAACCCTAACGGTGGCGGTACGTGCTTTGGCGATGAAGGAACTGACGGCGACCAACACGATGCGTTTGGTTGGCAAGGAGTTCATCGTCGGTAGCATCAATGGCGTGTTGTTTGCCGTTCTCGCGGGGCTTGTGGCGTGGTTCTGGTTCGAAAGCCAGGCATTGGGGCTGGTGATCGGCTTGGCGATGATCGTCAACATGATGGTCGCGGGATTTGCCGGCACGGTCATTCCCGTCGCACTTGATCGCGCCGGCGTCGATCCGGCCATTGCGTCGAGTGTGTTGCTGACAACCATTACTGACGTTGTCGGGTTTTTTGTATTTCTGGGGCTTGCCGCCCTCATCTTGCTTTAGGGGAAATGACATGAAGCTGGTTAGTTATCGGACGGACGAAGATGTGATCACAGGCATCGGCTGGGGTGTCGTTATCGAAGGCGAGGGCGGCGGCGTCATTCCAGTCAGTGATGATTTGATCCACCGCTATCCGACCATCCGCGCGGTCATCGAAGCCGGCGCATTCGATGAAATTGCCTCGCGAATGGAAGGCAAAGTCCCAAGCTTGAGCTTGGATGAAATTATCTACGTGCCGCCGCTGCATGATGCGGAAAAGGTCATCTGCATCGGTGTCAATTATCCGAAGCGCCATCCAGTCAACGGCGACGTGCCGCCGCCCGACAATATTTCCATGTTCGGCAAGTTCGAGGGGTCGGTTGTTGGCCATAAGGACCCGTTGATCCAGCCGCCGGGCGATGCGGCCAACACCATGGACTATGAAGGTGAATTGGTTTTGGTGATCGGCAAAGAAGGACGCTTTATCGCCAAGGAAGACGCCTTCGATCACATCTGCGGTTATACCATTATGAACGACGGTTCCGTCCGCGAATGGCAAAAGCACAGTGTGCCGGCCGGCAAAAATTTCAATGGCATGAGCGCGTGTGGGCCGTGGATGGTGACGGCTGATGAGATTGATGATCCATTTGCCATGAAACTATCGACGCGGTTGAACGGCGAGGAAGTCCAGAGCACCACCGTCGATCAAATGATTTTCGATATCCCGACGCTCATCAATTACGTCTCCAATCTCATCCATTTAAAACCCGGCGACATCATTTCGACCGGATCGCCCGAGGGCTCCGGCGGCAGCCGCATCCCGCAACGGTTCTTGAATGTCGGCGATGAGCTGGAAATTGAGTGGTCCGGAATCGGTGTATTGAAAAACAAAGTTGTTGCGCCGTAATCGCCCCAGGATCAGGTTCTGTGATCTGACCACCTTTACCTTGACGTTTACGTAAAGTAACGTTGTGAGGATTGTAGCGGTCGCATGGTGACCGTGGCGGAGGGAACATGACAGAACAATGGGGCATTGCCGAGTTGGCGGCGGAGTTCGGGGTGACCACCCGAACCATCCGGTTTTACGAAGACAAAGGGCTGATCTCGCCGGAACGCCGAGGCCAGCGCCGCGTCTATCATCCCCGTGACAAGGTCCGGCTGCAATTGATCATGCGCGGCAAGCGCCTTGGATTTTCCTTGGATGAAATCCAAGCGATGATTGATCTTTATGATGCCGACCCTTCAGAAGTTTCGCAGCTTCAGTTGTTTCTTGATAAACTGCGCCAACGCAAAGCCCAGTTGCTGGGCCAGCGCGATGACATCGAAATGGCGTTAGACGAAATCGACCGGCGCGAAAAACAATGCGAAAATCTGCTGAACGATAAACAATCAGAGCCACGTCAGCCCAAAGCGGGCCAACAGGCGTCCGGCTGAGCCATCGCTTTAGGCTTTGGCGGCACGACATTCGGGGGAAATATGAGCGGAAAGAATTTGAAAGTAGGCGTTGCGGGGCTCGGCGCGATCGGCATGCCGGTGGCGCGCTGGCTGGACGGAGGCGTTGAGAGACTGAGCTTGTCCGGCGTGTCGGCGGGTAAAAAAGAACGCGCCGCCCGGCGCGTATCGGACTTCAAGACGCCGCCGGTTGTCAGCGACTTGGCCAAATTGGTCGCCGCTTCCGATGTTTTGGTCGAAGCTTTGCCGCCCGATCAATTTTTAGGGTTGGCCGAGCCTACGGTAGCGGCCGGCAAGACCTTAATCGTCTTGACTCTGACGTCGCTACTGACCCGTATGGATTTGGTCGAGACGGCCCGCGAAACGGGCGCCCAGATCATTTGCGCCACCGGCGCCTTGGTGGGTTTTGATGCAGTCCGCGCGGCGGCCAAGGGTGAGGTTACCTCAATCACCATGAAAACCCGAAAGCCGCCGGAGGGATTAAAGAAAGCCACCTTCGTGGTCGAGCAGGGAATCAATCTGGATGATCTCAGTGAACCACTGTGTTTGTACAGTGGTAGTGTGCGGGACGCGGCCGCGAAGTTTCCGGCCAACGTCAATGTCGCCGTGGCGTTGGCGCTGGCGGGCATTGGGGTTGATCGGACGGAATATGAAATTTGGGCAGACCCGGCGATGCAGCGCAACACCCACGTCATCAACGTCGATGCGGACTCGACCAGTTTTGAGCTGACCATCGCCGGCGTGCCCACGGAAGAGAACCCAGCAACGGGCAAATTGACACCGCTTTCGGTGATGGCGACGTTGGAGCGCTTGGTGGCGCCCCTGACCGTTGGCACCTGAGGCGAAACTTTCGGGCAGGAGGTTGGGACTTCGGCACTAATCCGCCACCGTGGCGGCAATGATGGAGGACCGCATGAAATACGACGTCATATCTGCCGACTGCCATCTGGATTTGCCCTGGATGGCACCGGATTTATTCACCAACAACGCACCGACCACGTTCAAGGACCGCATGCCATACGTGGTCGAGGGCGACATCGGGCCGAAGTGGGTCAGCCGGGGTGGCGCCGAGTTCGGGCTGGTCAACGGCATGGGGTCGGCGGGCCGGGAATATGTGCCGGGCGTTATCAACCGTTCCGACAAGATGGCAGCCGAAGGGCTTTACGAGGACGGCAAGAACGGTATCCGGCGCCTGACCGAGCCCGACCTGCGGGTCAAAGATCAGGACCGCGACGGCATTCAGGCGGAAGTGCTCTATGGTATTCTCGGCGCCAGCAACCGTTTGAACGACCCAGTAGCCGCTGTCGTCATGCTGCAAATCTACAACGATTGGCTGGCGGAATTTTGCGAAACCTATCCGGACCGCTTTGCCGGTATTGCCTGCATCCCCAGTGACGACATCACCGCCGCCGTGGCCGAAGTGGAACGGGTCGCCAAGCGCGGCGCCGTCCGGGGCGTTGAGATAGCCGGGTCTCACGACATGTTGCCGTTCTACATGCCCGAGTGGGCACCGCTTTGGGCGGCCTGCGATGAAGCGCGCTTGCCCATGCACATGCACACCATCGGCACCCCGAAACCGGCGATGGATCATTTGGCGGTATTGCAACAACGTCAAGCCTTCGCCTGCCATATCACGGGCTTCCAAGTGGCCATGTCGCGGGTTGTCATGGAGGTGATTTACGGCGGCGTATTGGAAGCCAATCCAAACCTAATCATCGTCATCGGTGAAAGCGGCATCGGGTGGATCCCCTATGTGCTCGACCACATGGACCTCGAATGGGAAGATCAGTTCACCGATCTGACGCTCACCATGAAGCCGTCCGAATACTGGAAGCGCCAATGCCGCGCGACATATCAGAGCGATCCCATCGGGCTCAGGCTGTTGGATGTGCTGGGCGAAGACAATGTCATGTGGGGGTCCGATTTCCCGCACCCTGACGGTGTCTGGCCCGATTCCCAGGAATTCATCGCCCGCGAAGTGGCCCACTTGCCGGACGCAACGAAACGCAAAGTGATCTGCACGAATGCCGGACAGCTCTATGGGTTCCCCGTTGATGAGTAGCGAGTTGAATAAGTTGAAAATTTAAATTTATTAGAATTGAGGGAGATTAACCGTGCGTCAAACCACACGCCTGCGCGAGCTTTTGAAATCCGGAAAGACACTCGTTGTCCCGGGTTGCTACAACGCGATGAGTGCTAAAATCTTGGAAAAGGTCGGGTTTCCCGCCGTCTATATGACCGGCTACGGGACCTCGTTGTCGCTGTTGGGGATGCCCGACGCAGGCCTGGCCACCATGACCGAAATGCATGCCAACGCGCGCTATATCGCGAATGCCGTCGATGTACCGTTGATTGCTGATTCCGATAATGGCTACGGCAATGCCATCAACGTCATCCGAACGGTTCGCGAATACATCCAGACCGGTGCCGCCGGTGTGCATATCGAAGACCAGATTATCCCGAAGCGCTGTGGCCACGTCGCCGGACGCCAAGTCATTCCCATCGACGAGGCCGTGGGTAAATACAAGGCGGCATCCGATGCGCGAAATGAAATCGACCCTGATTTCGTCATCGTTGCCCGAACCGATTCACGGGGTGCCCATGGCGGCAACCTCGATATCGCCATTGAGCGCGCAAATGCGTATTTGGCCGCAGGTGCCGACATGGCTTTTGTTGAAGGGCCCACGGACCGGGGTGAGGTTGAGCGCATCTGTAAGGAAGTCGACGGGCCTATATTCTATAACCAGACGGGTATCTCGCCGCGCTTTAATGAGGGTGAGATGAATGAATTGGGGATTGCCCTGACCATCTTACCCGGCGCCACCATGCGGGTGACGCTGAAAGCGGTCTATGACTTCGCTGTCAAAATGCGCGACGAAGGCCCCATGGCGGAAGCTGAATTCTTCAAGGACTTCCAGGATCATCCGGTTGGCGATTTCCACACCTTCGCCGGTTTCGATCAAATCAAGGACTGGGAAGAGGCTTATTTGCAGGAAGGGGAGCTGCAGAAATACAGCGATTCCGTAGGTCATCAGCCGGGTGGTGATGACTAGGCCGGTATGTTTTATAGGCCGCCTTGACGGTGCTGAACGTTATTTCCCGAATGGCGGTGTTTCGCCATCGGGCAGGGGAATCTGAAAAGCATTCAGCGTCGCCGATATCAGACTGTAATAACCGGCCAGCATGACGACTTCGACAATCTCGCGTTCATCAAGCACCTCGCGGGCCTGGGCGTAGGTATCGTCGCTGACCTCACGGGTCTCGACCAATTCCTGGGTAAACGCGTGAGTGGCCAGGGTTTGAGGATTGTCACTTGGCAACGGCGTGCCGTCGTAAACCGCCTGGATAATGTCATCCGCTAGGCCTTCCTTTTGGGCGATTTTGGCATGTGCCCACCATTCATACTGGGCCCGCCAATGGCGTCCCACCGTTAAGATGATCAGTTCTCGCAATGGGGCAGGGAGGCTCCCTTCAAACCGCAGCATTTCCCCCATCCGCTGTGCTGCTTCGCCAACTTCCGGATGATGCAGCCAGGCATTAAACGGCCCCCGCATCCCGCCGTCGGGCATCAAAAAATCCTCAATAGGCCGGCCAACACCACGTTTGCCCCCGGTGATGGCATCAAAAAGACGGTGTTGCGGGGCGGTCATGGTGTCTGTGGTGATAGATGAAAGGCGAGGCATAATTTGGTCCGTTGCTATTGGCTAATGTCAAATTTTTGGCAGGTTGATCGGTATCGATGTGATTGGCAACAGGGCCGTGTGTATGAATTGACGTTTACGTAAACGTAAACTATGATTATTCCAAATTTCTGCAGGAAATTCGGGGAGCAATTATGACTGAAGCGCCGATTACACATCGGGGATGCGTGTACATTCGTGAATGTGACCATATGGGGCATTTGAACGTCGCGTACTATGTGCAGAAGTTCGATCAGGCGACCTGGAATTTCTTCGCCGACGTTGGCCTGACGCTGGACTACATTCGCGACAACAAGATTTTCATGGCCGCCGTGGAACAGGTGATTACCTACAAACGTGAATTGTTGCCGGGAGATGTGTTGATCGTTCGCACCCAACTGTTGGAACTCGCTGGCAAGAAAATACGGTTCCGTCATGTGATGACTCATGGTGTTACCGGCGAAGAAGCCGCGATTACCGATCAATTGGCCTTGTGCGTGGACGCCGAAGCCCGTAAGTCCCGGCCGTTCCCTGGTGAAATTATCGCCAACGGCGTGGCCATTTTGGCGGGACAGACGGGATGACGGAATTTACCTTCGCCGACACGGTGGTACCAATCGGTGCTACTGACGACGACACCCACGAGGTCTTCAATACACCGCCGGTATTGGCCGGCTATAACGCCTTTGATGCAGACCCGGCACTCGGCGAAGCTTTGCACCGCGAAGGTGCGGGATGGGCGGAAGAGCGTGCGCGAGATCTTGGTGCGCTGGTGGGCGATCCGAGTATCCAGACCAAGGCGCGCCTCGCCAATCGCAACCTGCCGGAATTCCGGGGGTACGACAGTTATGGTCAGCGTGTTGACGTGGTCGAGTATCATCCCGCCTATCATGACTTGATGGGCGAAGCCATGAAGGCCGAGGTCCATAGCCTGGCTTGGACCGCAAGCGAGCCCGGCGGGCATGTCGCCCGCGCGGCGCTGAGTTATCTTTGGAATCAGATCGAGAATGGCGTCGGTTGCCCGACGGGCATGGCTTACGCTGCCGTGCCGATATTGAAAAGCCAGGCCGAAACCAGGCCTTGGGCGGAAAAGATGCTGGGCACGACCTATGATCCAAGGCTGGTGCCCATCGAAGACAAAACGGCAATCACCGTGGCGACGACCTTGACCGAAAAACACGGTGGATGTGATCTGCGCGCTAATTCGACAGGAGCCAAACCGGTCAATGGCCGCGGTGCCGGCCAACCTTACCTTTTGACCGGCCACAAATGGTTCTGTTCGGCGCCCATGGGCGATATCTGGCTGACCACGGCATTGACGGAAAACGGCCCCGGGCTGTTTGCCGCACCGCGCTTCACGCCCGATGGCAGCCGCAACCGCATGTTCATTCAAGCCTTGAAGGACAAGTGCGGCAACCGTTCAAATGCATCGTCACATATCGAATACCGTGATGCCTGGGCGGTGTTGTTATGTGACGAGGGTGACGGCGTACGGACAGCGATGACCGATGTCCATTTCACCCGCCTCGATTTCGCCGTCGGTTCGACCGGATTGATGCGCCAGGCGCTTAGCCTGGCGCTGCACTATGGCCGTCATCGCCTTGCATTCCAGCGGTCCTTGGTGGATTTGCCGCTGATGTCGAATGTCTTGGCTGACCTGGCGCTTGATGTGGAAGGCTCGCTGGCGCTGGCAATGCGTGTCGCGCGTGCGTTGGATGAAGCCGGCGGTGATGAAACTGCGGCTAAGCTGGCACGCATCGGCCCACCGATAGCCAAGTACTGGAGCTGTAAACGGGCGCCGGCATTCATCGCCGAAACTTTGGAATGCATGGGGGGCAACGGCTACATCGAAGACGCACCGATGGCCCGGCTTTACCGCGAAGCGCCGTTGAACGGGATTTGGGAAGGCAGCTCGAACATGGTGGCGCTTGATGTATTGCGCGCCGACGAGCGCGATCCGGGATGCCTTGAGGCGGTGTTCGATGAAGTCAACGCGGCCCGAAGTGGCAACGCGGCGCTCGGTGCGGCCTGTGACGCGTTGAAGGATGCATTCGCCGACAAAGGCAAAAGGGAGTTTCTATCTCGCCTGTTGGTCGAGAAGTTGGCCCATTTGTGGCAAGCCGCGTTATTGATCCAAAACGCCCCGACAGCGATTGCGGATGCTTTCATTACGACCCGCATTGTTGCCGGGCACGGGCCGTTATTTGGGCGCCTGGATGATAGCCGGGCGGTGAGCGAATTGCTTCAACGAGCGCTCGCCACATGAACGCATTGCAACCCAGAACATCCGATTTCGAAGCCATGGTCCAGGGTAGTTTCGACAACCAGGCGATGATGGCGTTTATCGGCGCTGAAATTACTGAAATCCAACCGGGGTTTTGCGAAATTCATCTGCCGTTCCGCGACGAATTGACCCAGCAACACGGCTTCTTTCACGCCGGGGCGACCTCGGCGATTGTCGATTCAGCCGGCGGGTACGCGGCATTTTCATTGTTCGAGGAAGGCGACGGTGTATTGACCGTTGAATTCAAGCTCAACCTGACGGCGCCGGCGAAAGGTGACAAATTGATTGCGCGGGGCGAAGTCATCAAGCCGGGAAGGACGTTGACGGTGACCAAAGGCGAAGTGATCGCCGTGGATGACGGCAAGGAAACCGTCTGCGCCATCATGCAGCAAACCATGATGAGGATCGTTGGCCGCTCGGACGTGAGCGGCTAATCTGTATTTAATATACGTTTAAGGCCCAGCCCCAGACCCAGACCCGAGGACGAACACATGATTCCCAATGAATTGCCAAGCCTCGATTTCGGTCTGGGCGAAACCGCCGATATGATGCGCGATTCCGTGCGCAGTTTCGCCGACAATGAAATAGCGCCATTGGCTGCGGAAACCGATGAGAATAACGAGTTTCCCATGCACCTTTGGCTGAAGATGGGCGAGCTTGGCGTGCTCGGCGTGACCGCTGATGAGGAATACGGCGGCGCTGCCATGGGGTATTTGGAACACGTCGTCGCCATGGAGGAAATCAGCCGGGCGTCCGCCTCCATCGGTTTGTCCTACGGCGCGCATTCCAATCTCTGCGTCAATCAGATCAACCGCAACGGCAATGCCGAACAGAAATCCAAATACTTGCCGAAGCTGATCAGCGGCGAAAACATCGGCGCGCTGGCCATGAGCGAGCCGGGTGCGGGCTCCGACGTCGTTTCCATGCGCCTGCGCGCGGAAAAGAAGGGTGATCGCTATATCCTCAACGGCAACAAAATGTGGATTACCAACGGCCCGGATGCCGACACCCTGGTGGTTTATGCAAAAACCGACCCTGATAGCGGGTCGCGCGGCATCACGGCGTTCATTATCGAAAAAGGTTTTAAGGGGTTTTCGACGGCACAGAAACTCGACAAGTTGGGCATGCGCGGCTCCAACACTTGTGAACTGGTCTTTGTCGATTGCGAGGTGCCGGAAGAAAACGTCCTGGGTGAGGTCGGGCGCGGCGTCAACGTCTTGATGAGCGGCCTGGATTATGAGCGCGCGGTGCTGTCAGCGGGGCCGACCGGCATCATGCAGGCCTGCATGGACGTGGTGTTGCCATACGTGCGCGAGCGCAAGCAGTTTGGTGAGCCCATTGGCTCTTTCCAGCTCATGCAGGGCAAGATCGCCGATATGTACACCACGATGAATGCGGCCAAGGCCTACGTGTACACTGTCGCTCAAGCCTGCGACCGCGGCCAGACAACCCGCAAGGATGCCGCCGGGGCCATACTTTACGCCGCTGAAAAAGCCACTTGGATGGCTCTGGAAGCGATCCAATGCCTGGGCGGCAATGGCTATATCAACGAATACGCCACCGGACGATTGCTGCGTGACGCCAAACTCTACGAGATCGGCGCCGGCACGTCTGAAATCCGCCGCTGGCTGATTGGCCGCGAACTGTTTGAAGAGACGGCTTGAGGGTGATGCATTGAGCGACCAAGGCCCCATTTTTGTTGATCAGTTCGGTACCGGCCGCGGCCCGTCGGGTGGCGGCCCTGATCGGGGGCCCAACTGGCAACCCGAAAGGGAAGGGTCTGTCTGGAAGCTGGCTTGGCAAGGGCATCTCGAATTGCAGGAAATATTTTGGGTTTATTTTGTCTTTGGGCACGGCGTCGTTCTGGGGGTCGGCTGTGGTCTGATGGTCTTTGGCATGTTGGCTGGGTTCGTCTCTGATCCCGGTTCCATCGGCGCGGGTGCGTGGGGACTAGCTGGCGGGGCGGCCTTGCTGGCCGCAATTTATCTGCCGTTTATCGTTTGGTCGTTGGTTTCGGTTTGGCGCTGCGCAGATAATTGTGAGGTCAAGACCCGGGGCGTTTGGGCGCGGGTGATTGTTGTCGGTTATGCCACCGCACTGGTGCTGCCGGTAGCTGATTACATTATTGGATAAAGGACGCGTATGATGGCCATTGAGACACCACGTAAGACGGCGCTTGACCCGATGACGTTATCGCCCCGGATCGGGTCCGCCTATCCGGCGCCTTATGACGCCGTGTCGATGGATCGCGAAAAGCGTTCCATGGGGGATGCTTTCGGGCTGACACACTATGGCGTCAACATTGTCCATGTGCCGCCCGGCGAGGGCTCAGCGCAACGCCATTGGCACACGGAACAAGACGAATTCGTCTATGTCCTGGAAGGCCACCTGACGTTGATCATGGACGACGGTGAACAAACGCTCGGGCCCGGCATGGCCATGGGGTTTCCCGCCGGCGAGATAGATGGCCATCAGTTGATGAACAAAACCGATCAAGTCGCCGTCTATCTGGAAGTCGGCGACCGGGTTCCCGGCGACAGCTGTAACTATCCCGATATCGATTTACACGGCGAGTCCAAGGATGGGCGCAGTATGCAGTTCGCCCACAAAGATGGCTCGCCTTTCGAAGACCAATCCTAGGAGTGTTGAGATGCAGGAAGACCCCATTGTCATTGTCGGCGCCGCCAGAACCCCCATGGGTGGGTTCCAGGGTGCGTTGTCGGCCCTGTCTGCGCCGGAACTTGGCGGTCACGCTATTAAGGCGGCATTGAGCCGCGCTGGGGTCGCGCCGGAAGATGTCGAAGACCTTATCATGGGGCTTTGTCTGTTCGCGGGCGTCAAGCAGGCGCCGGCCCGCCAGGCAGCCCACAACGCCGGCATCCCGTGGGGCGCGGGTGCGACGACGATATCAAAAATGTGCGGCTCGGCGATGAAGGCAACGATGCTGGCGCATGACAACATTTTGGCCGGCTCGCACGATGTCATGGTCGCCGGCGGCATGGAGAGCATGACCAACGCGCCCTATATCCTACCCAAGGCACGGGCCGGCTATCGGCTGGGCCATGGCGACGTGGCCAAGGACCATATGTTCATTGACGGTCTGGAAGACGCCTACGATGAAGGTCGTTTGATGGGTACCTTCGCCGAGGATTGCGCCGAGCACTATCAGTTCACCCGCGAGGCGCAGGATGATTTCGCCATCGAATCACTGAACCGCGCCAAGACCGCTGTTGAGGACGGCACCTTCGCACCCGAGATTGAGCCGATCATCGTGACGACGCGCAAAGGGGACATCGTCGTTGAAACCGACGAGCAACCCCACAACGCCAATATTGAAAAAATTCCACAATTGAAGCCGGCTTTCCGCAAGGGCGGCACGGTCACGCCGGCGAATTCGTCGTCAATTTCCGACGGCGCGGCGGCATTGGTGCTGATGCGCCGGTCTGAAGCTGAAAAGCGCGGCCTCGCGCCGATCGCCGTGATCCATGCCCACGCGACCCACGCCCAGGCGCCGAACTGGTTCACCACGGCGCCCATCGGCGCCATCGAAAAGGTTTTGGACAAATCTGGCTGGGCCAAGGACGACGTTGATCTGTTCGAGGTCAACGAAGCCTTCGCCGTGGTCACCATGGCGGCGATGCGCGATCTGGATATCCCCCACGACAAAATCAATGTGCATGGCGGCGCGTGTGCGCTTGGTCATCCGGTCGGGGCATCGGGGGCGCGGATCGTTGTGACCCTGCTCAACGCCTTGAAGAAATATGATCTCAAAAAAGGTGTCGCCAGCTTGTGTATTGGCGGCGGTGAAGCCACGGCCTTGTCGGTCGAACGATTGAATTAGGGACGACGATGCGCAAACTGATTTCATCTGGTTCGGACATGGAAGCGCGCTACGGTTATTCACGCGCCGTGGTCGACGGAGATTGGATTTTCGTCGCCGGCACAACGGGTTTCGATTATGCAGCGGGAACCATTTCCGATGACGCCGCTGAACAAACCCGCCAGACCTTCGCGAATATTGAAACAGCGCTCGGCAAAGCGGATGCATCCATAGGCGATATCGTCCGGGCGCGCTACATCGTCAAAAATGCGGATGATTGGGACATCATCGGCGTGGTGCTAGGCGAGATACTGGGCGACGCACGCCCGGCCGCCACGGCGATCATCGCCGATCTTATTGATCCGCGTATGAAAATCGAAATTGAAGTGACGGCAAAACGACAAGGGGAGAGGTGAGCTATGCCGACAGTGATGATTACCGGTGCGAACCGGGGATTGGGGTTGGAATTTGCGCGCCAATATGGTGCCGACGGCTGGACGGTGATCGGCACCTGCCGCGATCCGTTTAATCCGGGCGAACTGGCAACGATCGAAGGTGATATCCAGGTTCATGGGTTGGATGTCGCCAACCACCCACAAGTCGATCACCTGGCCAAGGATTTGAATGGCGTGGCGATTGATGTGCTGATCAACAATGCCGGCATATACGGGCCGCGGAACTACAAGCCGGAAGACATCGATTATGCCGCGTGGGAAGAAGTCATGCGGGTGAATGTCATGGCGCCTCTAAAGGTAGCTGCGGCGTTCGCCGGAAATGTCGCGGCAGGTGATCAGAAAAAGCTGGTCACCGTGTCGTCGCGGATGGGGTCCATCGCCGATAACACGTCGGGTGATTTCTATGTTTACCGCTCATCGAAGGCCGCCGTGAACGCCGCTATGGTGAGCTTTGCTCATGACACTGCGGACCGGGGCCTGATCGTCGCCCTCCTGCATCCGGGTTGGGTGAAGACCGACATGGGTGGCGACGGTGGCGATCTGACGCCAACGGAAAGCATCGCACGGTTACGTAAAGTCATTGCCGGCCTCGGACCTGCTGACAATGGGCACTTCTTCAATCACGACGGCTCAAAAATCCCTTGGTAGGCCCCTTGTTAGGACATCGTCATGCAGCTTAGTGAAGAACATCTGCTTATTCAGGAAACCGCCAGGCGCTTTGCCGCTGATCGACTGGCGCCGAACGCCGAAGAGTGGGACCGCGAGGGACATTTTCCGAAAGATGCCGTCGGGGAAATGGGTGAGTTGGGCTTGATGGGCATTCTGGTGCCTGAAGAATGGGGCGGCGCCGGTGCGGATTTTATCTCCTACGCCCTCGCATTATCCGAGATCGCCGGCGGCGATGGCGGTACGTCAACGACCATGGCTGTTCAGACCGTCACCGAAACCTGTTTGTTGGCTTACGGCAATGAGGCGCAGAAAAAACGGTTTTTGCCGAAAATGGCATCTGGTGAAACACTCGGCGCTTTCATGCTGACCGAGCCGCACACTGGATCGGACGCGGGCTCGATCCGCTGCAAGGCGGAAAAGGATGGCAATCAGTATATCCTCAACGGCACAAAGCAGTTCATCACCACCGGTGCCAATGCCGATGTTGCGGTGACCTTCGCGGTCACCGACCCCGATAAGGGGGCACGTGGCATCTCGGCGTTTATCGTGCCGACCGACAACCCCGGCTACCAAGTCGCCAGCATTGAACGCAAATTGGGCCAGAAGACATCTGATACGGCGCAGATTGTCTTGGACAACGTGAAGCTGCCCCCCGACCTGTTGCTGGGGGAAGAGGGCGAGGGTTACAAGATTGCGCTTTCAAACTTGGAAGGCGGGCGCATCGGCATCGCGGCGCAGTCTGTCGGGTTCGCCAATGCAGCGTTCCGCGCTGCCAAGGCCTATGCCAATGAGCGCGAGACCTTCGGCAGGAAGATCGCTGATCATCAAGCGATTGCCTTCAAGTTGGCCGAAATGGCGACCCAAATCGAGGCTGGCCGGCAATTGATGCTGAACGCGGCGCGCCTGAAAGTCGCCGGTGAGCCGTGCCTGAAGGAAGCCTCGATGGCGAAGCTGTTCGCGTCTGAGATGGCGGAACGTGTTTGTTCCGATGCCATCCAAATTCACGGCGGTTATGGGTATCTGACCGATTTCCCGGTCGAGCGCCTCTATCGTGACGCCCGGGTCTGTCAAATTTACGAAGGCACCAGCGAGGTCCAAAAACTCGTTATCGCCCGCGCCATTCAGGAGGAACAGGAATGAGCGATCCGGTTAAGTTCTACTTTGATTTCTCTTCGCCGTATTCATACTTCGCGGCGCAGAAAATCGATTTCACAGTTGAGGCCTGCGGACGCACCTGCGAATGGAAGCCGTTTCTGTTGGGCGCATTGTTCAAAGTCACGAACTCTCAGCCACTGACGACAATCCCCATGAAGGGCGATTATTGCCGCCACGATTGGGAACGCATGAGCAAGATGATGGATATCGCTTGGACCATGCCTGACCCGTTTCCCATCCCAACACAGGCCGCAGCGCGCGCCTTTTATTGGCTGAACGACGACAATCCGGACCTTGCGAAATCTTTCGCCAAGGCGGCCTTCGCGCGCTATTTCGGTGAAGGACGCGACATCACATCGGCGGACGCCATAGCTGAGGTGGCGGCACCCTTGGGGGTTGATCAAGACGCCTTGCTGGCCGCGGTCAATGACGACGCAGTCAAGCAACGCCTGAAAGACGAGACGGCGGCTGCCATTGATGCCGGGGTCTTTGGGGCGCCGTTCTTTATTGTTGATGGCGAAGGTTTTTGGGGCAATGACCGGCTTTGGATGATCAAACGGTGGATTAAGGGAGAAGCGGCGTAATGGCGATTAAACTCAAAAAAGGCATCAAGGATTTGGTTGCCGAGGCCGAAGCAGTCGTTACCACGATGAGTATTGAAGAGGCCATCAAACGCCACAATGACGGCGACGAGAGCATCGTATTCGTTG
Organism: Rhodospirillaceae bacterium; assembly: GCA_018665815.1. Classification (GTDB taxonomy): domain Bacteria; phylum Pseudomonadota; class Alphaproteobacteria; order Rhodospirillales; family Casp-alpha2; genus UBA3470. The sequence continues at coordinate 13,542 of JABJBP010000018.1, read as the reverse complement.
ACGTCCGTGACGTCCGTGAATTGGAACGCGATGGCATGGTGCCGGGCGCCGTGCACGTGCCGCGTGGCATGGTCGAGTTTTGGTTCGACCCGGAAAGCCCATACCACAAGGAAATCCTGACCGAAGAAGACAAAACCTACGTGTTGTATTGTGCCGCCGCGTGGCGTTCGGCGCTGTCGTGCAAGACGCTGCACGACATGGGATATCCCAATGCCGTGCAATTTGCCGATGGGTTCAAAGCTTGGAAAGAAGCCGGCGGCCCGGTCGGCGAACGGCCGCCCCGCACAGACAAGGGATAAGCCAGCGTGAGTATCCTAAAATCCACCGCGCAGCCAACGTCTGCGGAGTTCCGCGCCAATACGGATGCCATGCAGGGGGTTATCGACGAACTGCATGCAACTGTTTCTACCATCAAACAAGGTGGTGGCGAGGCCGCGCGGACAAAGCATACGGGGCGGGGTAAAATGTTGCCACGCGAACGCATTCGAAGGCTATTGGATCCGGGCTCGCCGTTCTTGGAGTTTTCGCAACTGGCCGGCCATGAGATGTATGACGATCCGGTTCCCGCCGGCGGCATTATTACCGGTATTGGGCGGGTTTCAGGGAACGAGGTTGTGGTTGTCGCCAATGACGCCACGGTCAAGGGCGGTACCTATTATCCGATCACCGTAAAAAAGCATCTGCGTGCTCAAGAGGTTGCGGAGCAGAACAGGTTACCGTGCATTTATCTAGTAGATTCCGGCGGCGCTTTTTTGCCCGCTCAAGATGACGTCTTTCCGGCCCGCGATCACTTCGGACGGATATTTTATAATCAGGCCCGGATGAGCAGCCTGGGCATTCCGCAGATCGCCGTCGTTATGGGGTCGTGCACGGCCGGCGGGGCCTATGTGCCGGCCATGAGCGATGAAAGCATCATCGTCGAAAAGCAGGGCACCATTTTTCTGGGCGGCCCACCGCTGGTGAAGGCGGCAACGGGCGAGATTGTCAGTTCCGAGGATTTGGGTGGCGCCGAGGTGCATTCAAAGGTTTCTGGTGTTACCGATCATATGGCCCGAGACGACGATCATGCGTTGGCCACAGCCCGTCGAATTGTTGGAAATTTGAACCGAGTGAAGTCTATCGACATCGACGTCAGGGACCCACAAGAGCCGCTTTTCCCGGCGGAAGAACTTTACGGCGTCGTGCCCACTGACCTGAAAAAACCCTTCGATGTGCGCGAGGTAATTGCGCGCACGGTCGATGGCTCAAACTTCGATGAGTTTAAACAGAACTACGGTACCACGCTGGTCTGCGGCTTCGCCCGGATTTTCGGCTATCCCGTGGGCATCGTCGCCAATAACGGCATTTTATTTTCCGAGTCTGCATTGAAAGGCGCGCACTTCATCGAACTGTGTGGCCAGCGCCGAATTCCGTTGGTGTTCTTGCAAAACATTGCAGGTTTCATGGTCGGCTCAAAGTACGAGTCGGGTGGTATCGCCAAGGACGGCGCCAAGATGGTCACGGCGGTGGCTACCGTTAATGTGCCGAAGTTCACGATGATCATCGGCGGTAGCTTCGGCGCCGGTAATTATTCCATGTGCGGGCGTGCCTATTCGCCGCGGTTCATGTGGATGTGGCCGAACGCGCGCATATCCGTCATGGGTGGCGAGCAAGCCGCGTCGGTATTGTCGACGGTCAAACGCGACAACATCGAAGCCAAGGGCGGAGCTTGGTCCGACGACGAAGAAGCTGCGTTCAAGCAACCCATCCTCGATCAGTACGAACATCAGGGGCATCCGTATTACGCCAGTGCGCGGCTTTGGGATGACGGGATCATCGACCCGAAGGACACCCGCATGGTCCTGGGCCTTGCGATCTCGGCATCACTGAACGCGCCTATTGAAGAAACCAAATTCGGCGTATTCAGGATGTGATGGACATTCACGGATGATCAATATTGAAATCATGGAGACCGGTCGGGCGACGGTGACGTTGCAACGGCCCGAGATGCACAACGCGTTTGATGAAGCGTTGATTGCCGCCTTGCATGACGCGTTCACGCAATTGGGTGAGAACGACGATGTCCGCTGCATCGTATTGGCGGCGGAAGGGCGGAGCTTTTCCGCCGGCGCTGATCTCAATTGGATGAAGCGGATGTCGACCTACACCCAAGAGCAAAACTTGGGCGATGCGAACGCATTGGCGGCAATGCTACACGCCATCGCGACATGTCCGAAGCCCACTATCGCAGCGGTTCAAGGACCATGTTACGGCGGCGGGGTCGGCTTGGCAGCGACGTGCGATATGGCGATTGCGTCCGAAGAGGCGGCGTTTTCATTATCCGAGGTCAAGCTGGGGTTGATCCCGGCAACCATCGCGCCTTATGTCGTCGCTGGCATGGGGGAGCGCATGGCACACCGCTATTTCCTTTCCGGCGAACGCTTTGATGCCATGAAGGCCTATGAGATTGGCTTTGTGCACGATGTGGTGCCAATGGGTGAATTGGACGCCGCCGTCGATGACTTGGTTGCAACGCTGTTAAAGAACGGCCCCGCCGCCATGGCCGCCAGCAAGGCGCTAATTTTCGCGGTGGCCAATAAGCCCGTCGATCAAGGCGTCTTGGATGATACGGCCAAGCGCATCGCCGATATTCGTGGCACGGATGAGGGCAAGGAAGGCATCGCGGCGTTCTTGGAAAAGCGAAAACCAAATTGGATACAGAGCTGATGGTGGGACGCACGCATGTTCAATAAACTGCTCATTGCCAACCGGGGCGAGATCGCCTGTCGGGTCATGCGGACGGCGAAGCGTATGGGCGTGTCCACCGTCGCTGTCTTCTCCGATGCCGACCGCGATGCGCCGCACGGTTTGATGGCCGATGAAGCCATCAGAATCGGCCCGGCGCCGGCGGTGGAAAGTTATCTGCATGTTGATGCGGTCTTGGGCGCCGCGGCGCAGGCCGGTGCCGATGCGATCCACCCGGGTTATGGATTCTTGTCCGAAAACGCGGACTTTGCCGAGGCTGTGGCTGAGGCGGGCATGACGTTTGTTGGCCCGCCCGTGGACGCCATTCGTGCCATGGGCGGCAAGGACCACGCCAAAGCGTTGATGGAAGGTGCCGGCGTGCCGGTGGTTCCGGGTTATTACGGCGCTGATCAGGACGACAAAACACTTCGCGCCGAAGCCGACAAAATTGGCTATCCCGTGTTGTTGAAGGCGGCCATGGGTGGTGGTGGGAAAGGCATGCGAGCCGTGACGTCGGCGGGCGAGATGAGCGAGGCCATTGCGTCGGCCAGGCGCGAAGCCGAGGCGGCGTTCGGTGACGGGCGGATGCTGGTCGAAAAATTGATTGATAAGCCGCGCCATGTCGAAGTCCAGGTCTTTGCCGATGGACGGGGAAATTGTGTGCATCTGTTTGAGCGCGATTGTTCCCTGCAACGCCGTCATCAAAAAGTAATCGAAGAGGCCCCAGCGCCGGGGTTGTCCGATGGCCTGCGGGCCAAAATGGGGGCTGCTGCAGTAGCGGCGGCGCGCGCCGTTGATTACCAAAACGCCGGCACCATTGAATTTCTTTTGGACACGGATGAGCGATTTTATTTCATGGAAATGAACACCCGCCTGCAGGTCGAGCATCCGGTTACCGAGCTGATAACCGGCCAGGACCTGGTCGAATGGCAACTCAGGGTCGCCGCCGGTGAGCCCTTGCCCTGCACGCAGGAACTGTTGGTGTCGCGCGGGCATGCCATGGAAGCACGCTTGTATGCCGAAGACCCCGCTAAGGGGTTTCTGCCGTCACCGGGCCGGATCCATCATCTGGCCTTCGCCAAGGAAGATCAGCATATCCGTATCGACGCGGGCGTCGCAGCCGGACAGGACGTGACCGCGCATTACGACCCGATGATCGCCAAGGTGATTGTCTGGGATAAAGATCGCGACGCGGCGCGGCGCAAACTCTTGGAAGCATTGGGCTGCGTTGAAGTGGTCGGCCCAACGGTGAACCGCGATTTTCTTCTGGCACTTGTGGAGAATGAAGATTTTCGAGACGGCACTCCCGATACCGGATTGATTGACCGGATGCCTGACGCCGATTTCGTCACGGACCATGCGCCGGACCGCACGGCCGTTGTATTGGCGGCATTGCGGATATTGTTGATGCGCCAAGACGCGGCCCGCAATCGGGCCGAGCGTTCGTCCGATCAGGGCAGTCCTTGGCACCAGACCACGTGTTGGCGTCTGAACGATGAAGCGCATCAAGATTTGATATTGCGTCATGGTGTTGCGGAGGTGACGGTTTCCGCCAGTCCAGCTCATGGCGTGTACGCATTGACTTGGGCGGGCTCACTCGACGAGGGCTCAGCACCAAGCGTTTCCGGACAGTTGATATCGGGTCATGGTCTCGAAGCTGAAATTGATGGTCGGTACGTTTCGGCCTGTGTTGTCTTGGTGGGCAACGAGATCAGCGTGTTCAATGCCGGCCATGAAAGCCGATTGAGCCTGGCCGACCCCGCTGACACGGGCGATGAGATTGGAAGAGACGCGGCCGCTTTCGGCGCGCCGATGCCGGGCAAGGTTGTGGCGGTCAATGCTGTCGCCGGCGAAAAGGTTTCGACGGGCGATACGCTGGTTGTCTTGGAGGCCATGAAAATGGAACACGCGATCAAGGCACCGGTGGACGGCACGGTCGTGGCGGTTCATTATAGTGTCGGTGATCAGGTTGAGGAAGGTGTTGATCTGGTCGAATTCGAAGAGGACTAAGCCCGCGCCATGGAATTGCCGTCGAAGGTCAAAATCGTCGAAATGAGGCCTCGCGACGGCCTACAGAACGAAGCCGAGATTGTTCCCACATCCGTAAAAATCGAACTTATCGACCGGTTAGGCGTTGCCGGCCTGAAATTCATTGAGGCCGGCAGTTTTGTGTCGCCAAAATGGATTCCGCAAATGGCCGATTCATCCGACGTGATGGCCGCCATCAAACGCGTGTCCGGTGTCGTCTATTCCGTGCTGGTGCCGAATATGAAGGGTTTTGATGGTGCGTTGGCGGCGCATGCCAGTGAGGTCGCGATTTTTGGGGCTGCGTCGGAGACGTTCTCAAATAAGAATATCAACTGTTCCATATCCGAAAGCCTGGCGCGTTTCGAGCCAGTCTGCGAAGCGGCGGCGGCCAACCAAATACCGGTCCATGGATATGTCTCAACGATCCTCGATTGCCCTTATGAGGGGCCGGTCCCGCCCGAACAGGTCGCGCGTGTCTCCAAGCTGCTTTACGCCATGGGGTGCCATGAAATTTCCTTAGGCCACACCATCGGCCGTGGTACGCCACGCCGTGCCCAAGCGATGATTGATGCCGTCGCCCGGGAAGTTCCGCTGGAAAGAATTACCGTTCATTTTCACGACACCTACGGCCAGGCACTGGCGAATATTTTAGCCGTTATGGAGCAGGGGGTTGCCGTCATCGATGCGTCGGTCGCCGGGCTTGGTGGCTGCCCATATGCGAACGGCGCATCTGGAAACGTCGCCACTGAAGACGTGCTTTATATGCTCGACGGATTGGGTATTGAAACGGGTGTCAGCCTAGACGCCATCCTCGACACTTCCGAATTCATCGCCGCAGCCATCGGACGGCCACCGGCATCGAAGGTTGCCCGGGCATTGGCGGGTAGAAAAGCCGCATGACCGTAAACCTGATCAAATTGTGCGTTGGGATTGATGACGTCGACCATTTGGTCCGTGCTCACCGAACCCGTTTGGAGGCGGCGCAGGCCAAGGGCGAGCCGGAAATCTTGCAGCATGTTACCCGCAACACGCCACGGCGAAGCCAGGAAGTCCTGGATGGGGGGTCGCTGTATTGGGTTATTCGTCGGGTTGTTATGGTGCGCCAGCGAATCCTCGGGCTTGAAAGCTTTAAACGCGAGGACGGCCGGCCGGCCTGCGCAATTATTCTCGACCATCAGCACATTCGTACAGAACCTCGGAAGTTTCGCGCTTTTCAAGGGTGGCGCTACTATCCAGTCGATGACACGCCCCGGGATTTAGCCGAATCCCTGCACGGTGGTGCCGAACTGCCGCCGGCCATGGCCGCTGAGCTCAGGGACTTAGGTCTGATTTAATTGCGCCCCAGTTCGTCCACCATTAGAGAATCATTAATGATTTTGAAGATACAAGTGAGATAGCAGACTATCTTTAAGATAGTGGATTGGGGGAATTACAGATTGCGGTTTGAAATTGAAGCGCAGAATATAAGCGATATATCCGTAGCCCTTGATTTTCGGTGTGCCGATATGAGCTTGGCAGTCAAAGCGATATGAGCGACGAAAAGGTTCAAATCATCAATCCACCCAACGCCGTTAAGGCGAAGGTCAAGGTCGGCGGACCGGGTGCCGTGGATGTGGCGACATTGTAGCGGGCTGAGCAAGCCATCGCTGCAATGGGTGACCAATATCTCGATTGGGTTCAAGAGGACCTTGGGAAGATCGATGCGGCTTTTGTCGCGTTGAAGGCGGCAACGGGCGATCGGGCGCAAGAAGTCGATGCCGTCTTCCAGGTTTCCCATGACATGAAAGGCCAAGGCGGTAGTTTTGGTTATGATTTGATTACTGCAATCGGTAATCAGTTGTGTCGCATGATTGAAAAAGTAGACACCGTGGGCGACGCCGAAGTTAATGCTATTGAAGTTCATATCGGTGCCATGAAACTGGTGATTGCCCAAAAATGACTGGAAATGGCGGACAGGCGGGCGACCAGATAATGCTCGGCCTGGAAAAGGTTAAGGAAAAAATATTGCGCTAGTGCGCATGCCGATTTGACCATGAACACTGGGCAAAGTGATCCGAGCGTATTGATCGCTACAATCTGCAAATTTTGAAATTAAAAGCCTGAAAGGCTTCAGTTGAGTTTGGAATCCAGCGTTCCGAGCCAATTGACCCGTGCTTCCAATGTATCGATTTCGTGGTCCAGCCACATCAAAAGGTAACCACCATCCCCAGTATGATGCCCGCGAAGATCGGCAAGCCTTGCTAATTCGACTTCCGTGGCATCAATCAAAGCGTCAACCTGCGCTTGGCGGGCGGTGCCATCAAGAAGATGAAGGAACCTGAATTTTAAAGCGACGATCAATTTGTTGATGTCTGTAGCACCCGGCCGAATATTGGTCGTCAGCAATAATTCAAGCTCTGCCCGTCCGGAGTCAGTGATCGTCAACCGGGTGTCTTCACCTTGATCAGGCGCCGCAGCCTGGACGAGACCTTCATATTTGAGGAATTCAAGCGAGGTCCCCATGACATCCAATGATGGCCCTTGCACCCGGTCCATGAAATGGCGAATGGTCGAAGCGAGCTCACCATAGGGCATTGCGCCACGCGCCAATGTGCCGAGTGCACAAAGCCGGGACACTTCTTTCGGGGTCAAGGTATTGTCAGCGTACAAGGCGGAATTTCCCTAATCTCGTGTCGCTAATTCAACTAACACCTACAGGATGGCGCAGAAATTCGCAAGGTTGGTCATTGGTTTACTTGATGAGGGTCAATGCACAGTCGAATTTCATAGTATCAAATAACAACATCATCATCTGAGTAATGACGACCATCAACGCAGGAGAATTCACCCATGTCATTGAAGGATATCTTCGTGCATCTAGATACTTCCGCCGCCTGTGAACGCCGTGTCAATGCGGCGCTAATGCTGGCTAGGGAACATGCTGCGCATCTGACAGGTGTGGCGATTGTTTCCCGACCTTATATTCCTGCCTATGCCGAAGTCGAGATCGGCATGGAAATCATCAAGGAACGCCAGCAACAAATGCGCGACGCCTTGGAAGACGTTGGTGCCGTTTTTGATGAACAAGCCGGCCAATCCGGTGTCACCGGCGAATGGCGCATCTTGGAAGGTGAGCCATCGGATATACTGAGCGAACAAGCCCGCTATAGCGACCTGATGGTGTTAAGCCAGGATGAGACGGCAAACGATATTCTGTTAGGTGGCCAGGAAATCCCGGAGAGAGTCATTCTTACATCCGGACGGCCCGCGCTGATTGTGCCCAGGATATACAAGGATGAACAGATTGGTAAGCACGTGCTAGTGGGTTGGGATCGGGGCCGCATGGCAGCTCGCGCCGTTCATGATTCGCTCAGTGTGCTTCAGACGGCAGAGAAAGTAACAATCATGACTGCCAACCCGACAACGAATGAAAGTGGAAATGGTGGCATATCGGGCGCTGACTTAGCCGTGCATCTCGCTCGTCATGGTGTTTCTGTCGAAGCGGATCATACAGTAAGCGAGGATCTCGATATTGGAGATCTATTGCTGTCACGAGCCGCTGACCTCCAAGCTGATTTGATTGTCCTGGGCGCCTATGGGCATGCGCGCTGGCGGGAACTGGTGTTGGGTGGTGTGACAAAGCATATGCTTGAGCACATGCCTGTACCGGTTCTTATGTCACATTAATTGGGGGCAATTGCCGTTCAGGAATTGCTCAGCCGTGCATTCATTTCGCGCAGTCGTTTTTCCATGGCACCCATGACCTGCAGGGCGAAGTCCGGTTGTGCCTTGACCAAGTGAAGAAACCGCCAGCGGCTGATTGGTATGAGAGCGCAATCGGAACCAGCGATTGCCGTCGCGCTTCGCGCGGCTTGATCAATCAATGCCATCTCACCGACGAATCCACCTTTCCTGACCTGCTCAACGCAGACATCCTCGACCATGATATCGATGCGCCCTATTTGAACCACGAACATGAATTTGCCTTTGTCACCCATCTTGAAAATGATCTCGCCGGCAGCTTTGTTGATAAGAGCTGGGTCGTCATCCTGAGTGGCAAGTTCCTTGATTTCGCCGGAAACAAAACTCGTATCATTCGACTTCAACATGGGATATCTCATTTTTGATTGGACAGATTAATCTCTAAGTATTTTGGCACATCAATTGTGCAATCTGCTGTGACGAACACCGTAGACAGTCTTAATAACTGCGCCTGACGGTCCGTGGGTCGAGCGCTTCTTGCAGACCATCGCCAAGGAAATTACACGCGATGACGGTGATGAAAATCAATGCGCCGGGGTAAAAGGCTAGTGCCGGGGCTTCCCAAATCAGTTCCTGGGCATTGGTCAGCAGGTTTCCCCAACTTGGGATTGGCGGTTGGATACCAAGCCCCAAAAACGACAGCACCGATTCCAGTAAGATAATATTGCCGGCTGCTAGCGTTGTCGCGACGATGATTGGTGAAGCCAGATTTGGCAGGATGTGGACAAGCATGATCCTGATTGTTCCGGCACCCTGGGCTTCGGCGGCTTTCACAAAGGCCTGTTCACGAAGTGCCAACGCCGACCCCCGGACCAGGCGTGCCACCGTCGTCCAGCCGACCAACGCGACGATGACAATGATGCGATAAAGGCTGACGTTCTCAGCGTTCACGATAGCGGCTGGCAACCCCAGCTTGGAAAGATCAAGCGCCGCCAACACGATCAGCAACGGCAACAATGGCAGCGCGATCACGCCATCGGTCAGCCGCATCAATAGGGCGTCCGTGCGCCCGCCACGATAGCCCGCGATCAATCCGATGCCGGTGCCGACAACGGCGGAGAATACGGCTGCCGTCAATCCGACGAACAACGAGACCTGACCGCCATAGAGTAATCGAACCAGCAGATCGCGGCCCAGCTCGTCGGTTCCGAATGGACACAAGCGAGGGTAATATTGTTATAAATCAATGAGTTATTTGGGTGCTGTCGCACACTAAACCCGGATAAAGCCGCATAAAACCGAATAAGCGTGGCACGTTTTTGTCACGCTGCCAGGACGGAATGGTTTTTTGTCAGCTTTCCGGATTAAAGCGGTTATCGGTAATTCATGCCGTTGATTCTCCCTTGTGACCCGAACCAGACGATAATAAGTCAAAATTGGATGCGGCTGAGGGAAATATAGCCGCCCTCAACGCGCATCGTGATCATTTATACCTTTCCCCAAACTGGCAATGGGACGAAGACATGTCCATCTGCCAGTTTTCGTGCGGTGCGGACGAGACCGGCAGAGTTCATCATCAAACCTGATTCCGAGATTTCGTAATCCGCCAAAAAAGCGATGGCGCCGGACGCATGTTCGAGAACGATTGTTGCCGGGCTTGTTTGAGGTCGCTTCAACAAACCATCTGAAATTGTTCCCGCTGCCAAGGCGCAAGACACCAAACACTGCGCGCCAGTCACAGCCATGGTCGGGTGAGCTTTCCAGGGCACGAAATACCGGGCGGCGATGGTGCCGCCGTCACGCGCAGGAGCCAACAGACCGAATTTCGGGATCACTGAACGCGAAACATCACCCATACCCATTAGAGCCCCGGCGTTGATCCGGATGGCTTCCATTTTGTCAAAGAAGCCCTGGTTCGAATCCAGTTCTTCTGCGTTTTCGTAGCCCGTCAATCCGAAGTCTGCGGCACGGGCGATCACCATGGGCATGGCAACGTCCATGCAGGTGACCTCAATGCCGTCGATCACATTGCGCAAAGTACCTGTCGGCAATAACGATCCCGTAGCGGAGCCAACGATATCCATAAAGTTCAGCTCAATCGGTGCGGCAGTTCCGGGAACGCCATCAATAGCGGTATTGCCTTCATAAACAACTTCGCCGCCATCCGTCTTGATCTTTGCCTCCACCCGCGCACCAACGTTGACGGCGTGGATTTTCACGATGGTCTCACCATCTTGAGCCGCCACGATGCCCATCTCTATGGCCGCCGGACCAACGCCTGAGAGCATATTGCCGCAGGTGGGTTTGAAATCCACCGTCCGGTCATCGACGCTAACTTAGGCAAAGAAATAGTTCACGTCCGCCCAACCATCCGTTCCTTCCGATAGCATCACCACTTTTGTAGTCACCGACGCGCCACCGCCGATACCATCGATATTCAACGGGTGGCCGGAGCCGACCGCCGCGATCAACACGTCGGCAAGGGCGCTTTGGTCATCGGGCAGATCAGCGCGCCTGAAATACGGCCCACGCGATGTGCCGCCGCGCATGAACAGGTATGGAATAGATGTTTGCGTCACGCCCGTGCTCTTATTTCAACGGCCACGGAAGATCGACCCACGATTGCAGCAAGCCCGGCGGGAAGTCGCGGTTCAAAATCCACGCCATGGCACACATAAACCCGATGCCGCCAGCGGTATAGATAGCCGACTGCGCCCACGTTACGCCGGCGCTGACCCGCATGAAACTCAGGAGGAACACGCCCAGCGCCAAGATGAAGCCCACAATGGACGACAGTACCAACAAGAACCCGAACCAAGCCAATGTAGACCACAGCCCATGTGTCGCGTCGGCGTCTTCGCCTGACGATTCCCGGTCTGCGAATATGGTATCCGTTTCGGGACGCCGCATCATTGCGACTAACAAGACGGTGCAACATGCCATTGCAATCCCAGAGATCAACAGGGGGAAGATTTTGTCTGTGATTAAGCGATCGGAGATCAACGAGGCATCATAGAAGCTAATGGCGAAATAGGCCGTGATTGCCAGCAAGAATACCAGTGGTGCGCGCTTTGTACCGGTTTGAACATCACCCTCGGACATGATCAGCTTGGCTTGGCGGATGCCGAGAATGATGGAGATGACCGTGATGATAATCAGGATGATAACAATCGGCCCAAACAGGTAATCAATGCCGACATCAAATCCGACCCGAAATTTGGAACGGGCCACCTGATAAGCCTGATTGGCAAATGTTTCCGCCGGATTGGAAAGCACGAACCCGATCAAAAATGCTGGGCGCGACCAGTCGAACCGGCGCAAGAATATCCCCAAAAGGCCGATGGTGAACAATGCGACGAGGTCAGCCAGGTTTTGACCCGACTGAAATGCCGCAAACGAAATCAGCATAAATAAGAACGGTGCCAGCAGCGTAAACCGGATGGTCGTCAGCCGGGCAATCGAGCCCGAAAGACCGATACACAAAATCGTGCCGACCACATTGGCGAGCGCCAGCAACCAGACGATGGAATAGGTGATATCGAGGTAATCCGCAGACAGCATTTGCGGGCCGACTTCCAGATCACCTGAACCCAAAAGCGCAACTGCCCCCATGAAAATGGCCATTGAGCCGGAACCGGGGATGCCGAAGATCAAGGTCGGCACCAAACCACCGCCCTCTTTTGCGTTGTTGGAGCTTTCCGGCCCGATAACGCCGCGCACTTCACCCTTGCCGAAGTTGGATTTGTCTTTCGTGGTTTGCACGGTGTGGCCGTAGGCGATCCAATCGACCACCGAGCCGCCAAGGCCCGGAATAATGCCAACCACCACCCCAATCAACGAGCAGCGGGTGGATAGCCAGCGATTGCGCCACCAATCCTTAACGCCGTCCGCCCAGCCCGCGCCGAGCATCGCATTCTTTGAAATCGACCGATCTTGCCGCAATAACGCGACGATTTCCGGCACGGCAAAAATACCAAGCCCGACAATCACTAGCTTCAATCCGTCGGTCAGATAAGGAATTTCGTAGCTTGCCATCCGTAGTGAGCCGCCCGCATCGGGTTCACCAATAGTGCCGACCATCAACCCAAGCCCAGCTGCTGCCAATCCTTTGAGCGGAATGCGTCCGGCCAAAATCGCCACCATGGACAGGCCGAGAATCGTGATCATCAGCATTTCCGGCAAGGCGAAAGCCAAAACAATGGGACGAGCAATCAGTATGAAAAATGTCAGAAAGGTTGCGCCGACAAGGCCGCCAAATAATGACGACGCGAAAGCCGCCGAAAGTGCGCGCGCCGCTTCGCCACGTTTCGCCATGGGAAAGCCGTCCAGGACGGTCGCTTGGGATGCGGATGAGCCGGGAATGCCCATCAGAACGGAAGCAAAAGTATCCGAGGTCGGAACGACAGCCACCATGCCGACCATCAACGCAAGGCCGCTGACCGTATCCATGCCGAACATGAACGGTAACACGAGCGAAAGGCCCGCAATACCACCAAGACCGGGAAAGACACCAATCGCCAAACCCATCACAACACCCAAACCCAAATACATAAGCACGCTGGGTTGCAATATAAAGGCGAATGCCTCGCTCAAGGCAGGCAGAACGGTTGCGAGAATATCCATGATGGCGACCCCTCCTTGACTGACGAAAGATGCCCCGCCAATAAAGGCGAGGCATCCTCAATGCGGCGTTACTTCTTCAGTTCGACGCCATAATCGGCTTTCAGCCAATTCACGACGTAGGCTTTCGCCGAGGCCGGCACTGACGTCGCGCGGCCAAGGGCAGCGGCAGCATCTTTACCGACGAACATCGGGTACTTGCCGAGACGCTTGGCGGAAATCTTGCCGAAGTCAGGCTGAGCCTTAACCTTAGCAAAACCAGCCACGAAGGTGTCGATCACAGCCTGCGAGGTGCCGGCGGGAAGGAAGGCAATTTTCTGGACCGGAAAACCGGCGGTGAAGAAGGCTTTCCAGGCGTCCCAGGCTTCGCCTTTGGTTTCGCAACCATCGGTTTTCTGACTGTCTGACGTCAGCGCCTATGGAACAACTTAGCCTGATTGCATAAGGGAGGATTTCTGGTTCATCGTAATGACCGATAAGGGAATGAAG
>JABJBP010000156.1 GCA_018665815.1 Rhodospirillaceae bacterium | reverse complement strand
GCAGCATGTGGAAGCCGAGCGCTTCAACGCCATCGGCACGCTGAAGGGCACAGGCGGCGGCAAGAGCCTGTTGTTCAACGGCCACATGGACACCAATCCGGCCACCGATGATTGGACCGTCGACCCCTGGGGCGGGCTTTACGATGACGATTTCATTTTCGGCATCGGCGTTTCCAACATGAAGGCCGGTGACGCGGCGGCCTTCGTGGCTGTCAAAACGTTATCCGACGCCGGCGTCAAACTGAAAGGCGACATAATCTTGGAATACGTGGTCGGCGAACTGCAGGGCGGCGTCGGCACGGTCAAAGCCATCGAAGAAGGCGTGCGCGCCGATTGCTTCATCAATATGGAACCCACCGATCTCAACGGCATGACCTTGCACGCCGGCAGCTACAATGCCGTGATCGAATTTACGGGCGTGACACGCCATATCTCAAAACGAGAAGAAGCTGTCGATGCCGTGGCCGCCGCCGCCACGTTCATCCCACGCTTCAATGCGATGACTTTTTCCGGCGCCGCCAACGAGGACCACGCTACCGTTAATCGTGCAAACATTGGTGTCATGCGGGGCTCGTTGACCCCCGATTTTCACGACTGGCGCCCGCCTCAGATTGGCGATTTCGCACGCCTTTCCGGTACCGTCCGATACGGCCCCAGCCAATCGGAAGAGAGCACGCTCAATGATATCCGCGAATTGCTGGGCGAACTCGAGGCGGAGGTGCCCGGCCTTCAAACGAAGGCCTTCAAACAACACGCCGGCGAACGGCCCTCCATGCGGCCCTTCGAAGTGGACCGCGACGCGCCCTTGGTCAAGGCGGTCGGTGGCGCTTATCGCCAAGTGCGCGGCACTGAGCAGCCTCAGGGGCCCGTGAAGCCCTATTGTTTTTACGGCACTGATGCCGCGCATCTTTTGCACCGCTTGGACATGCCCGGCATCGTTTGCGGCCCCGGCGGACGCTATAACACGATGCCCGATGAACGCGTCGACATTCCCGATTACCTGGACATGATCCGCATCTACATGCTGGCAATCATGGAAATTTGCGAGATCGCCTGATGTTGTTTCCCGAAAAAGAATACGCCGAACGTCTTCGCCGCTTACGCGCTATCATGGCCGAACGCGATGTCGAGATGGTGATCGCCGATGAAGCGGAGATGCTGCATTACTTCACCGGGTTTGCGATCTCTGAAAACATTTACCGTGCCGTCGTAATCCCCATGCAGGGCACGCCGACGATGATCGTGCGCCGGCTTGATGAGCAGCCGTTCTTGAATGTCGGGTGGTTCGACAACCGCCGCGCCTTTCATGATTTGGAAGACCCTGTTGCCATTATCGCCGACGTCATCAAGTCCGGCGGTGCGAAACGCATCGGCTTGGATATGAATTCTTACTGCATGCCGGCAAAACGGTTCAATCATCTCACCGGCCTGCTCCCAGGCATCACCTTCATAGACTTCAGCGACGCCTTCCGGCCGCTCCGGCTGAACAAGTCACCGCGTGAAATTGAGGTCATGAGAAAGGCTGCCGCCATTGCTGACACCACCATGCTTCGCGCTGTTGCAGCCGCTGTACCCGGCGCCTCGTCGCGCACTGCTGCGGCCGTGGCATCGTCGTCTTTCATTGAATTGGGCGCGGATTTCGGTCGGACCGGACCGATCACCGTCGGCCGGGGTTGGAATTTTCTACACGGCAAACTTTCCGATGATCCGTTGCAGCTGGGCGATGTTCTACATCTAGAACTGGTGCCCAAGGTCAGCGGTTATTGCGCGCGGCTGATGCGGCCCGCCGTGATGGGCGCGCCGTCGGCAGAACTGTCGGAGGCGGCGGCGGGATTGATTGAAATCCAAGACCGCCAGATCGCCGCCATGGTGCCTGGCGCTGTGGCCAGCGAGGTTGATGCCATCATGCGTGAAGGCGCCGTTGATGCCGGCCTGCGCGATGATTACGTCAACAACACGGGCTACACGCTGGGTTATTATTTCGAACAAGCGCCCCGGACCAGCGACTTCACACGCCTGTTCACGCCCGAAGCCGGTTGGCGCCTGGAGGCCGGTATGACCTTTCACATGTATACGTCGGCCGTCGCCGGCATTGCCTTTAGCGAAACCGTGCTGGTCACCGAAGATGGGCCGGAATGCCTGACCAAAATCGAACGAAAATTATTCCAATGCGGAGAAGTGTCGTGATCAAGGAAATTGCCGGGCAAGTCCTGGGCGATGACGCCCTTATGCGGAACTTTGGCGCCATCTGCGACACTGGCGGTCGCTTTGCTGGCAGCGATAGTGAAGGCGCCGCACAGGCGCTCCTCAGCGAACTCCTTGAGACCGCTACTGGAACCGCACCGACACCCGCGCCCGTAGATTATCTGGGTTGGTCGCGAAACAATGCGACGCTCGAAGGAGTGGATGGTCCGGGCGGCAGCGCCTTCCCCTGTGTCTCTCTGGTGCGCTCGCCAGTGACATCGGGGGACGGTCTTGTTGCCGAGGTGATTGATGTCGGCCGCGGCACCGAGCAAGACTTCGAAAATCTTTCCGCCGAGGTCAAAGGTCGTATTGCCTTGGTCCGGCACGAATACATGTTCGCCACCGAGACCATTCATCGCCGGCGCAAGTATCAGTGGGCCATGGCGCACGGCGCCGTTGGATTTCTGATTGCCTCACATTTGGCCGATGTCGGACCGGTGACGGGCTCATCGGGTGCGACGCCCGAGCTGGGCATTCCAGCTGCTGGCATCAGCGCCGAAACCGCAGATGCCCTCAGTAACAACGGTCCAACTAAGGTTCGGCTCAGCATCGATGCCACCGAAGCGCCGCGCCAAACGACGAACCTTATTCTCGATTTGCCCGGCGCGGGCCCTGAATGGGTTGTATTGTCCGCGCACATCGATGGCCACCACTTAGCGGAAAGCGCCATGGACAATGCCACCGGGCTGGCCGGCGTGCTGTCCGTTGCCGCCGCTATGGCGCCGCGCATGAGCCATTTTCAGCGCGGCTTGCGCATCGCCCTGTTTACTATTGAGGAATGGGCGTTAGCCGGGTCCGCAGACTATGTCGATGGCCTAAGCGATGGGGAGCGCTCGGCGATCAAGCTTAACCTCAATCTCGATTCCATCGCCGGCAGTCCCAATCTCACCGCCTTGACTAGCGAGTTTACGAAGCTGGAAGCCTGGCTACTTGATCGCGCCCAGGCTCACGGTCACTCGCTGGGCGTACACCGCCCGATAATGGCCAATTCCGATCATTACAATTTTGCCCGACATGGAATCCCCGCGACCCGCTTGGTTGCCGGATTCGATGAACATCAATCGGATATTAAGTATGTGCTGACACCCGAAGACACCCGCGACAAGGTCGCCGTTGAGGACCTAAAACGCGCCGCCGCCCTCATCGCCGCGCTGGCCGCCGAAGCCTGCGCCGCCGATGAACTGGAACTACGCTAGACCTTTCGGTATTCACCGTTCGGTCAAAGTGCCTTACCTGTCAAAATGTCCGGCCCGGATCGACTTACCGATTAGATTGCAAATCAAGCGCACGGCGGTCACACACGTAATCGCGTTCAGATCGCGCATCGGCGTGATTTCCACAACATCCATCCCCAGCACGCGTCCCTTGCCAACCAACCCTTGGATCAGCGTGCGCATTTGTGGATAGGTGACCCCGCCCGGCGCGGGACCGGCGACGGCAGGCGCGATGGTGGGGTCCATGCCGTCGGCATCGACGGTCAAATAATACGTGCCGCCGTCGGGAATACGTTCCAGCACCGCCGCCATGCCGATTTCTTGCAATTCTATGTCGGATATCAAGTTGGCGCCGTAGGCCAACGCCGCCTCAACCTCTTCGGGGCGCGCGCTGCCTGCGGATCGCAGGCCGATCTGATAAATATCCCCGATGTGATCCATCTCGGAAGCCCGGCGGATCGGACCCGAAAGACCTTCCTTCACGCCGTTCACATGGTCACGCCAATCGAGATGCGCATCAACATGAACCAGCGTTATCTTTTCATCGAGATTGGGCGCCGAAGACAAGGCGCGAAACACCGGGATCGGCACGCCATGATCTCCGCCCAAGGAAATGATCTGCGCACCGGAAGAAATGATTTTGCGGGCAGCCTCTTCGGCCAAACGGTAATGCTTTATCGGCTCATAAGGATCGCCCGGCACATCGCCGCAATCGACGATGCGGATGTCACGGCCATCCAACAACGGCCCACCCAGATCGAAATCCCAGCGCTCGATCGCGCGCAACGCTCGCTGCCAGGACCGCCGGATCGCGGTCGGTGCGTTGGATTGATCGTTGGTCACGTCCTCCATGGAATAAGGCGCGCCGTAGGGCAATCCGATGATGCCCACATGCGCGCCAATCTCGGCCAATGTGTCGAGATCCAACACCAAGGGCACATCGAATAAGGTGTGGAATTCTTTGCGCGGCGCGACAGTCAACGTTTCAGACATGGATCATACTCCATTGATGGGACTAACGTGGGCTGGGGGCAGACTAAATCTATTTCGGGTTCTCACACAACAAGATCAAACAATCATACATCACCTGAGTTGCCAATTGCGCGGTGATGCCTTGAACGTCGCGCGGCGGGCTGACCGTGTTGACATCGAAGGCAACGAAGTTCAGCCTTTCCATTCTCAAAATCTAGATTTCCATGAAAATTCTGAACATTGCCTAGCCGATACAAATTACGAGAAAAGTTCCTTGATCACAGATTGCAATTCACTGATCGGCCAATAATTTTCCCTGATCCCTGTTTTAGGAAATTCGGTTTAAAAATGCAGAACCATGCAGGATTGCTGATCGGAAAATGGCCCACTTGCGATCGAATACTGAATTTTCCCTGGGTATCAGGGAAATTCGCCGGAGACGGGTTCGCTTGAGACTGCGCTCACCGTCACCCCCCCCCCGACACGAACCGCCCAACGTGCAATAAGCCGGATAAGAGCAGCAGGATTCTACGGGCTTCCGGCGGAACTTTCGCCACGTTCCCTACCGAGAGACGGTTCCTGATCGCCAATTTAGGCAGTTTCCAGCAAAATCCCTGTTTGCTGATTTCCGTCACCACTCCGTGGCAAGTTCCTTAGGGTTCAGACACAAATGTCGAGCATTCTCCGCGGCGTTCCCCAGCAAATCGGTAGAGACGTTTCAGTTTTCCGGCCGTCCTTTCGACAAGCGGCCCACCATCAAGGATCGCCTCGGCTTCATCGGTTGCCAGCTTTACGAACCACGAATGCGCAATAACGACGGCGTTGATCAAGCCGGGATCGGGCGAAAATAGTTTGGTGACACCCGGTATAATCATATTGCTTTCGACATCACGGTGTCGAATGGAAAACAGAGCGTTGGCGGGGGAATGTCTTGGGGGAAGCAGGGTCGGAGCGATCAGCTTGATATATAAAAGTATTATAGTATACTTTTATATATCAATTCAATAAATATCTCATCGTGGCGATGATCCGGAACCTTGCCGCATCCCGCCTAAAAATGGTGCAACACGTGACAACTCGGAAAAAGAAAACTGTGGGGAAAGGGAAATTGAATGCTCCTGCGTTCATTTGTCCGCTTGCCCAAGCAAAGGATCACGGCATACGCCAAGTCATGGATGCGGAAGGAAATCTGACCGGCGATTTGGCCGATCCTGATCTCGCGGACGGGCAGCTCATCCGTCTCTACGAAATGATGGTCTTGGTTCGTGCCATCGATGACCGGGGATGGATATTGCAGCGCTCGGGCCGGGTTGAATTTTGGATCCCGCACCGGGGCCTGGAAGCCGTCCATACGGCGGCAACAATTGCCTTCAATGATGACGATTGGATTTTTCTCGGTTACCGCCACCCGGGCACCCTGCTGCTGCGAGGCGTGCCCTTGGTGCAATTGTTCGCACAATTCTTTGGTCGCGCCGATGAACCTTTCAAGGGCCGTCGTTTGCCGACACTGATGGGCGACCGGCGCGCCAATGTCGTGCCGATGACGACACAAGTGGGTTCCTACATTCCGCATGCCTGCGGCGCCGCCTGGGCCGCCAAAATCAAAGGCGACGACACGCGGTTTCTCGCATTCTTCGGCGAAGGCTCATCGTCGCGTGGCGAGTTCCACAGCGCTCTTAATTTTGCCGGCGTCCACAAACCACCCGTCGTCTTCCTCTGCGAGAACAACGGCTGGGCCGTGACTACGCCGACTTCCTTGCAAACCGCCTCGACAACCTTCGCCGAGAAAGGCGATGCTTACGGAGTCCGCAATATCCGTGTTGACGGCAATGACCCCCTGGCGGTGTTCGCCGCGACTAGGGAGGCTCGCGATTTGGCTCCAGAGAAAGGTGCGACTTTAATAGAAGCCGTTACCTACCGGATGGGCTATCACACTACATCGGACAATCCCGACCTCTACCGAACGCCCGAAGAGGTCGCCGTCTGGGAGGCATGGGATCCGCTGATCCGCATGCGCAAATATCTCGAAAACAAGGATCTCTGGAACGAGCAACACGAAGAAGAATTGTGGGCCCGGTGTCTGGCCGAAATCGATGTCGCCGTGCATGCAGCGGAAGCCATGCCGCTCCCCGGACCCGCATCCATGTTCGACGATACCTTCGAAGAGCCGACCTGGATGCTGGAAGAGCAGCGCGAACAGCTACTCGCCGAACTGGAGCCGGGCGAATGAGCGCGGTGAAACAACGCAGCCGCAAAACAACCATGCTCGAAGCCATCAATGCCGGCATGGCGCACGAATTGGAGAATGATCCCGATGTTGTGCTGTTGGGTGAAGACGTCGGCCGCGCCGGCGGCATCTTCCGAACCTCGACGGGTTTGCAGCAGAGGATCGGCTCAAAACGCGTCATCGATACGCCTCTCGATGAAAAAGGGATCGTTGCCCACGCCGTCGGCATGGCGTTGTACGGCCTGAAACCGATCGTCGAAATCCAGTTTTCCGGCTTCATCCATGATGCCTTCGAACACATTATGTTCTGTGCGGCGCGATATCGCTGGGCGTCGGGCGGGCAGTACAGCTGCCCCATGGTCATCCGCGCACCATCCTTCGGTGGTATCAAGGGTGGTTTTTGGCATTCGCAAAGCGTCGAGGCGTATTTTGTCCATCACGGCGGCATCAAAATCCTCTGCCCGAGCACGCCGGAGGACGCCTATCGGATGATGATCGCCGCCGTCCGCGATCCCGACCCGGTTCTGTTGGTCGAGGCCGTGCCGCTTTACCGGGCCATGTCGGCAAGTTTCGTCCATGACGGTGTGCCAGCCGAAATCGGCCGGGCCGAGATTATCCGGCCCGGCAAAGACCTCACCATTTTGAGCTATGGACCCATGTGCCATCAGTCTGTCATAGCGGCCGATGATCTCGCCGATACCGACGCCGTCGATGTCGAGGTCATCGATCTTCGCACCTTGATCCCCTACGACATCGAAAGCATTCTCAAATCAGTGAAAAAGACCGGCCGCGTGGTGATCGTCCACGAGGCGCCCCTCAGCATGGGTTTTGGTGCCGAAATGGCAGCAGTGATCCAGGAGAAGGCCTTCGGTTATCTGCACACGCCCATCCAAAGAGTCGCCGCACCAGATGTGCCCTATCACTTCAGCATTGGTGACGAATGCTACAAGCCGAACGCACATCGCATCGGCTTGGCCATCAAACGCGCCATGGCGTTCGAGTTCTGATGACGGAAGGTTTCGCTATGTATGAGTTCATTCTCCCCGATATCGGCGAGGGCATCAGCGAGGCCGTACTCATTGACTGGAGTGTCGAAGTTGGTCAGGCGATCAAGGAAGGTGATGAAGTGGCCTCCGTCAGCACCGACAAGGTCGATGTTGAGCTGCCGTCGCCGAGATCCGGTACCGTCAGTGAATTGTGCTGGACCCCGGGAGATACGGTCGAGGTCGGATCCGTGTTCATGCGCATCAATACGGGTAACGCCACGCCGGCGAAAAAAGCCAAGATCAAAACCAAGAAAGCCGCCGCACCCAGGCGGAAAAAGTCGTCTCCTGATAAATCCTCTGGCAAGGCCTCAACCAAAGTTGCCGAAACCATCGTCGCGGCACCATCGACACGAAAACTGGCACAGGACCGCGGCGTCAATCTTTCGCTGGTACCGGGCAGCGGTGCGGATGGCCGCATTCTTGAGCGTGATCTCAACGCTTTGTCTCTTTCAGGCGATGGCAAAACACGCGAACCGTTGACCCCCGTACGCATGGCCATGGCTGAGCGTATGGCAACTTCGGTTCACACCCTGGCGCATTCGACGATGAATTTCGAAGTCTCGGCAACTGGCTTGCGCACGCAGTTCGAGACCTTGAAACCCACTGCGGTGGACGCCGGGGTTCGATTGTCGCCAACGGTTTTGTTGATCAAATGCCTGGCCGACACCTTGCCCCGGCACCCCCGCTTCAACGCCAGGATCGATGAACGCAGGCGGGAATTGCTGCTCCATGATGACGTTAGCTTGAGCATCGCCATGGCCACGGAAAAGGGGCTCATGGTACCGGTCTTGGGCGTGGCGAACGGCAAACCTCTTTTCGATTTAGCGGTTGCCTTTGAAGATCTTGTGACACGCTGCCGATCCGGCAATCTCAAGCCGGCCGACACCAAGAGCGGCACTTTCACCCTGTCTAACACGGGCGGACTGGAAACTGCGACCATCCTTTCCGCCCGTCCGGTGATCAACGCGCCGCAGACGGCGACGTTGTGGGTGTCGCGCATTCAAGACCGCCCGGTGGTTGCCGACGGCACGCTCAGCGTTGGCGCGGTGATGAACGCCTCACTCAGCTTTGATCACCGCTTCATCGACGGGGCCGATGCCGTGATGTTCATCAATGACCTTACCGACAGCCTTGAGAAAACTGAATTCGTGATTGAACGTTAACGCTCTCGCCGATGCGCGAAAGGATACAAGGTAAGTTATGGCGGAAATTGACCCGGTGATTGAACAGATAAGAGCCTTGATCGGTGATGGATTAGCCACACCTCAAGCCTTCTTTTCGGTTGAGCCCATGCGATGATTAATTCCAGCGTCATGCCACAATACCAACAGGTCGCCACCACCTTGCGCCGGCGGATCGCTAACGGCGAATACCTGGAAGGCGACATCATCCCACCGTCCAGCGAGCTGGAAAATTTCTTCTCGGTCAGCAATATCACCATCCGCAAAGCCCTTGCCCTGCTCTCCAATGAAGGCTGGGTGCGGAGCCGACGCGGCGTCGGCACGATCGTCACTAGGGCACCATCCAGCCAACCCTTAAAGATTGCTGTATCAGGTAATTTCACCGAATGGGTCGATTCGGCCAGCGGCAAAAGCCTGCCCATTAAACAGACAGTCCTCGAATGTGCCCTCAAACCTGCGCCGTCGCGGGTATCGAACATCCTTGAATGCGCCTTGGGGGATGCACTTTGGACCATGCAGCGCATCAGGCGCATCGCCGGCAACATCATCTCCTACCATGTCAATTTCGGCCGGCCTGAAGTATTGGGCACGATCAAAAAATCGACCATGGTGCCGAACCGCAATTTCGTCGATGTGCTGCGCGGTGAGTGCGGCGTCAATTTGATGCGCATGGATCAAACCGTGGAAGCGATGGCCGCCGACCGCGATCTGGCGGCATTGTTAGAGGTCGAATTCGGCACGCCGCTATTCTTCGTCGAGAACATCTACTTAGACGGCGCAGATACCGTCGTCGCCGTCTCGCACCTCTATTTGCGCGGCGATCATTACGCTTATCAGACGTCCATATCGCTGGAAGACGATGCTCATGCCCGATAATTTCCCCAAAAAGGTAAAGCTCCGCGAGGTCGGCCCCCGCGATGGATTTCAGAACGTCGAGGCCTTTATTCCAACAGCTGGCAAACTGGCAGTGATTGATGCCCTGGCCACCGCGGGCGCGAGGGAAATTGAAGTTGCATCCTTCATCAATGAGAAGGTCATTCCGCAATTGGCCGACGCCGAGGCCATAATGGCCGGTTTGGCGGGAAAGAAATTCATCCGCTCAACACTTGTGCCAACACCCAAATACGCCCTTGCAGCGATCGAGGCGGGCGCCGACCAACTTGTCGTATTTCTGTCAGCGAGCGAGAGCCACAATCGAGCCAACGTCAATCGCTCGATCTCCGAATCACTGGCCGGCCTGGACACGGTGTTTTCTCTTGCCGCCGATCACGGCGTATCCGTTCTTGGGGCCATCGCCGTTAGTTTCGGCTGCCCCTTTGAGGGCGCGGTGCCGCCGGACCGCCTGCTGTCCATTGCCGAAACATTCCGGGACTTGGGCGCAGACGGCGTCATTTTCGGCGATACCACGGGAATGGCGACGCCGGGGCCGGTGAGCCGTCTGGTCAAATCTTATCAGGATCGATTTTCAGCGAACGATTTCTCCCTGCATTTTCACAACAATCGTGGTTCGGCCATGAGCAATCTGCTCGCCGCCATGCAGGTCGGGGCGACGACCTTTGATACGGCGCTGGGCGGCATCGGCGGCTGCCCGACGGTGCCGCAGGCCGCCGGCAATCTAGCTACGGAGGATGTCGTCTGCCTGCTCCACGAAATGGGTATCGAAACGGGCATCGACCTCAACCTCTTGATCACGGCAGCCCGTGACATGGAAGCATTGCTTGGCTATCCGCTACCGGGACAGGTGATGAAAAGTGGCCCCATCGATTGGCAGGCAGGCAACCCATGAACACCGAAGAACCATCACCCCCCCAGAACCTTCCCCAGGACCTCCCCTTATCTGGCATTCGGGTGATTGAGCTTGGCCATGTCGTTCTGGGTTCATCCTGCGGCCTCATCCTAGCCGACATGGGCGCCGAAGTGATCAAAGTGGAAAAAGCGCCCGACGGCGATGACACCCGGCGCTACAGTGGGTTCGGTTCCGGCCTGTTTCATTACTTCAATCGCAACAAGAAAAGCCTGACGATTAATTTGAAAGAAGACGACGGCAAGGCCGTGTTGCGTAAAGCCATTCAAGGCGCCGATGTCTTTATAGAAAACTTTGGTCCCCGCACCGTCGAACGACTGGGGTTCGGTTATGAAGATTGCGCGGCATTGAATCCGGGCTTGGTTTACTGCTCGCTGAAAGGCTTCATGCCCGGACCTTATGAAAATCGCCCGAGCCTCGACAACCTCGTCCAGATGATGGGCGGACTAGCTTATATGACGGGGCCCGCGGGACGGCCGCTCAGGGCCGGCGCCTCGGTCACCGATATTCTCGCTGGCACTTTCGGCGCGCTCGGCATCATCACCGCACTATACGAACGACGGGCCACCGGCAAGGGCCAGAACGTTGTCGCTTCGCTGTTCGAAAGCACAGCCTATCTGGTTGCTCAGCACATGTCCGCCGCCGCCGTCACCGGCGAGGACCCACCGCCCATGCCGGAAGGTGAGAACCCCTGGGCCATTTATGACTTATTCGCCTCAGCCGATGGCGATCAGATCTGCATCGGCGTCGTCAGCGACCGGCATTGGCAGCAGCTGTGCGAGGTATTTGAGTGGACAGACCTGAGGCGAAGTTCAGAGTTCGACACCAACGACGGACGCAAACAGAACCGTGAATACCTGCTTGAACAAATCCAGGATCGCCTGGCCAATCTGAGTTGCGCCGAGATCAATGCCCGTTGCGAAGAGGCCGGCTTGCCGTTCGCGCCGGTGCGCAAGCCGCAAGACTTGTTCGAAGACCCACATCTGCTGAACAGCGGCGGTCTTCTTGATACCCGCTTGGCCGACGGCCGCACCGTCAAATTGCCGCGGCTGCCGCTGCGCATGGGTGATCATGAATTCGGGATGCGACTACAGGCGCCAGCGGTAGGCGAAGGCGCACGGGATTATCTTGCAGCCCTCGGCTATGACAACACCGAGATTGATCGCCTCGTTTCCGATCATACGATTGTCGTGCCGGAAGATTGACCGGCTCGCGGCTTCAGCTTCAATAAAACTCTGGAAGTCGAAACTTAGCTGCCCTCGATATCGCGCAGCCATTTTGATTTGTAGGCGCGCACGTATTGCGGCGGATAATCGACCTCACCGCCCAACGCCGCAGCGGCCCGCCAAGGCCAATGTGGGTGGAACAGCATACCGCGTGCCATGGCGATGAAATCGGATTGTTGATCCGCGATGATGCTTTCAGCATGCCGGGGCTCGTAAATCATGCCGACGGCCATAGTCGGAATTTCCGCCGCTTTTCGAATTTCTGCCGCGAAAGGCACTTGGTGTCCCTCACCCAGTGGGATCACCTGATCAAGGGAAAGGCCGCCCGTGGAAACAGCAATGTAATCGCAACCCAAGGCTTTTAACGCCCGGCAGAAAACCGCCGCCTGATCCGACTCCCAGCCATCCTCCAGCCAATCGGTGGCGGAAATCCGAACGCCCATGGGTTTGTCATCGGGCCAAGCGGCGCGCATGGCGGCGAACACGTCCAAAGGATAACGCATGCGGTTTGCGAGAACGCCACCATACGCATCCTCGCGACGGTTCGAATGCGGCGACAGGAATTCGTGCAACAAATACCCATGCGCGGCGTTGACCTCGATCAGATCGAGACCAAGCCGGTCGGCGCGCCGGGTGGCATCGACGTGGGCATCCTTCACCGCCTGCAATCCGGCCTCGTCCAAGGCCTCGGGCGCGGGCCAGCCATCCGCGCGCGGAATGCCAGAACAACTGAGCGTGGGCCAACCGCCATCGGTGGGGTCCAGAGGGGCGCCACGCTGGTCCCAAGGCAGCCTAGCCGAACCTTTGCGGCCCGCGTGGGACAATTGAATGCCCAACTTCGCCGAGCCGTGCTCACGGCAGAACGCGATGACCCGCGCTAATGCGGTCTCGTTTTCGTCGGAATAGAGACCCAGGCACTTCGGCGTGATCCGACCGGGCGCCTCCACATGTGTCGCTTCTATGATCAGCAGGCCGGCGCCCGACATGGCCATTTGGCCCAAGTGCACCAGATGCCAATCCGTCGCCGAACCGTCGATGGCGCTGTATTGGCACATGGGCGAGACGACGATGCGATTGGGCACATGCATGCCACGAAGCGATGTTTCGGTAAAAAGCGCGCTGGTCATCAATGAACAGCCGCTATGGTGCGACTGATTTGCCTGAGATCATCTCCATCGCCGAAATGGCGGGCATGGTCGAACAGCGCCGCCGCATCATCACCCAGCACCGGCTCAACCAAGGACATGAACTTCCAATTGATGCCGTCCCATCCCAAAGGATTGCCGGGATTACCGGTGGCCAAGGGCGTTTCTGCGGATATCTCGCCGCCGTCGGCCAGATCAATCGTCACCTTCGCCGCCGTCGCCGAAAGGGTCTCGTCGCTGACTAGATGAACACGATCCATTGTCGCCAAAACGCCGGGGTCGGAAAGCCGCGCTGGGCTGAAATCCCGTTCCGAGCCCCGGTAGCCGCAAAGGCCAAGAGCCGTGCAATAAGTGGTGCTGAACTTACCTTCCAAAGGTGTCTTGGGGTTCGCTTTCGCTGCGAACCGCAACACCATGGGGTTCACATGTGCGCGAATTTCACGGGCCTCTCTGCCGTTTAGTTTGTTATGCAATTCACGCGCGCTATCGATAACGGGATGGGTGAGCAGACAGGCGGCATAAGGCTTGAAGGTGTTTTCCAATATCTCCCAGCCGTCATTGAAATCCATAACGCCAATATCCGTCTGACCACCTTGGACAAGGACGCGGGCCAAACCGTCGCCGGCCACCTCAAGTAATCCGCCCGCAGCCTCAAACCCGTTGGACGCCATTTGCGCGGATAGTACGCCATCCATGGCGGCCTTTCCCGCATGAAACGGTTTCGACATGGTGCCGAATGACGCAACCAATCCGCCGGCCTGTGTCGCGGCGACGCCCAGGGCACTAATCATTTGATCTTCGTTCAGGCCCAGCAACGCGCCGGCCGCCGCGGTTGCCGCAAGGCGCCCAAAGACAGCTGTCGAGTGAATGCCCAATTTATTCACCGCCTCGCCGAACCCCTTCCCGCCTAACCGGGCGCCGACTTCGAAGCCGGTGACGAATGCTTTCAGCGTTTGTTGGTCACTGGCGCCGTTCTCCGCCGCCACGGCCAATGTCGCCGCCCACGTCGGGCCGCTCAAATGCGCCAAGCATCCAACATGGGTGTCATCGTAGTCGAGGCAGTGAGCGAACGTGCCGTTCACCAACGCAGACACCATCGCCGCGCTTTCGCCACCCTGCATGACCGGCGAGGTCCCGCTCGATGACCATGCCTTCACAGTTTCACGAACAGTGATGCCTGCACCTTGATCATGGGCGCCAATTCCAACAGCCAACCAATCGGCCAAACACATCCGCCCAGCGTCCATGACGTCCAGCGGCAATTGCCGATCCATGGCGCCAGCAACGTAGGCGGCGACGATTTTAGCATTCTCACCCGCTTCAATACTCATGACGAGATGATCCCTGCATTTGCAAAGCGCGACAAGTCCGCGCCATCAAATCCCAACTCGGACAGGATAGCATCACCGTCGGCCCCCAGTGCGGGCGCCGGCGCCCGGGTTTTCCGCACGAGGCCTGACTTGATCAACGGATTGACGATGCGTGGAATACGAAGGCCTTGCGGGTTTTCCACATACTCAATCAACCCCCGCGCCTGAACGATCTCGGATCCCATCGCCTCTTCAGGCGTGTAAATGGGGCAGAGAGGAACACCGTGGCGAACCATTTCATCAATTAATTCATCGCGATCCTTGGACAGACAATAATCCGAAATGGCAGCTCGGTATTCTACCGCGCGTTCACCGTGATCACTATGACGTGCGTCCGGTGACTCATCGTCATCCACCAAATCCGGGCGTCCGATCGCATCGCAAAACCCTCGCCAAAGGCGGGTCTCCAGCAAAGCAACCGCGACGGCCTTGCCGTCGCGGGTCGCGTAATTGGCATACCGCGGATTGCCCCCCCAAGCTTCGATCAACGAGGGGTTGGCATCCCCGGCGGCCTTGGCCATGGCGCCGGTGAGGGTGATGTTGCACATGGCCAAAAGACTATCGAACATAGAGAGATCAATGTTGCAGCCCTTGCCGTGCTGACCGCGGCTCATGAGGCCTGATAAAATACCGATGCACGCCAACGCCGCACCGGCGTAGTCGGCGGCTTGAAATCCAGGGACTTGCGGCACGTCGCCGTCAGGCGTGCCCAGCGTCATGAAACCGGCCAGGCTTTGGATCGCCAAATCATGGCCGGAAATATGCGCCAGCGGTCCGTCTTGGCCGAATCCGGTAATAGAACAGTATATTGCGCGATCATTCACATGCTTCACTGTCTCATAATCGATCCCAAGCTTTTTCGCCACACCGGGACGAAAGGACTCGATCACCACATCGGATGTTTCGATCAGGCGATGGGCGATTTCACGCCCTTCCGGCAAGGTCATGTCCAAGGTCATCCCGCGCTTGCCGCCGTTGACACTGTTGAAGTAGACGCTGGTGTCGCCAAACCGAGGCGGGTTGTGGCGGCTCATGTCGCCGGTGCCGGGAATTTCCACTTTTATTACCGAAGCACCTAGGTCGGAGAGGAATTGTGCGCACCAGGGGCCCGGCAGCAGTCTGCTGAAATCGGCAACGCGAATACCGTCCAGCGGCAAGCCTAATTGGTCCTCGCCTTGACTCATAAATCGTCTCCGTTCTTGGATAAATTGACACCTGATCCATGAGTAAATTACAATTCGGAACGTGTGTCGTCTAGTGGAATTCAGGGATGCTTTTGCGCTCAGCGCTGTTTCATCAATTTCGTTCAGTGCATGCGTATTTGTATTTATGAGGGGATTTCCGATGGATTTGGGGATTAAAGGGAAGGTCGCGCTGATCGTCGGCGGTGCACGTGGTATCGGTTACGCTGCAGGTTTGGAAATGGCAACTGCCGGCGCAAAGGTTGTGCTGGCAGACCTGAACAGTGAGGGTGCGATTGCCTCCGCCGCCAAGATCGCCGATGAAACCGGTGCTGAAACCCTCGGTTTGCAAGCCAATGTTACCCAACTCAGTTCCATGCAAGACATGGTTGATACTCTGACGGACAAACTTGGACCGCCGGACATCGTCGTTGTTACCGCCGCCATCGTCGATGACAAATTGTTCGTCGAATCGTCGCCCGAAGACTGGCGCCGCATGATCGATATCTGTCTTTATGGTCCGATGAATATCCTGCACGTCGTCTTGCCCGGCATGATCGAGCGGCAATATGGCCGCATTGTCTGCATGGCCACGGATTCAGCCCGCATCGGCCAGGCGCGGCTGTCATATTACGCCGCTGCGAAAGGCGGCGTAATTGCACTGATCAAGTCCGTGGCGCAAGAGGTCGGCCAGCACGGGATCACCATCAACGCCGTATCCCCCGGCGCGACAAATACGGAGCTCAGGATCGAGCGCGAGGACAGTCTGCGCGAACAGATGGGCGAAGAAAAATATCAACGCCGGGAACAAAAAGTTCTCCGCATGTACCCGCTGCGCCGTATCGGTGAGCCGGAAGATCATGCCAGCATCATCGCCTTCCTGGTCAGCGACCGGGCGTCGTGGATCACCGGTCAGGTGCTCAGCGTCAATGGCGGCTTCACCATGCCTTAGCCGCCGAAGGAGCATCCGATGGATTTCGCCCTCAACGCCGAACAAGAACTCATCCAGGACACCGCCCGCGCCATGACGGCGCGGGACATCCAGCCCATTTTGGATGCCCACGATGCTGATACACCACTGCCGAAACCGGCATTGCTTGAAATTTACGGCGTTTTGGCGGAGCAGCGTTTAATGGCGCCCCGCCTTTCCGCTGACGACGGCGGTGCGGGCTTAAAGATGCTGGAATATGGGTTGGTATTTGAAGCGCTGCCGCCAGTCATCGCCATTTCCTTGTTAGCCCAGGAATGCACGGTGGCACGCATCTTCGCTGAAAGCAGCGATGAACAGCGCCAACGGTTTTTGCCTGACTTGCTCGAAGGACGAAAGATTTCCTGCACTGGCACGACGGAACCCGATGTCGGCTCAAACCCGCGCGAAGTAAAAACCCGGGTTGCGGAAGACGGGAATGAATTGGTGATCAACGGCACCAAAATGTGGATCACTAATGCCAATGTCTGCGACATCATAAATGTCACCTGTGCCGACGGCGTTGATGACAGGGGTTATAGCCGCTTACGCCGGATCGTCGTCGAACGTGATCAATCTACTTTTGAAACCCGACACATCGAAAGTTTGGGCCTGCGGCAAGGCCATCTCAGCGAAGTCATTTTTGACAATTGCCGCGTACCGGCAGCGAATTCCCTGGGCACATCCGGTGATGCGGCCAAGGTTTTGACCATGACGTGGAATGGCAATCGGCCTTTGGTTGGCTTGGCCGCAGTCAATCTGGCTCAGCAGGCCTTCGAGGCGGCGCTGGAATACGCCGGGGTACGGAAACAGTTCGGTAAATTGATCGGCGGACATCAGTTGGTGCAAAAGCAGCTGGCGGATATTGAAACCCTGATCGTGACCAGCCGCCTGCTCTGTTATTCGGCGTTGGATGCCATGGACCGAGGCGAGCGTGCGAACGGTACGTCGGCCATGGCCAAGCGCTATGCGACCGACGCCTGCGAGAAGGCTATTTCAGAGGCAATTCACGTTATGGGCGCCATGGGCATCGCCCAAGAAACCGGTATGGAACAATTTTACCGCGATGTCCGCATGCTGCCTATCCCGGATGGGGTTAACGGCATTTTGACCCTCATTCAGGGACGCGAGTTGGTCAGCATCGATGCCTTCCGATAACGCGTGGCTCAACGACCTTACCGTTGTCGAGATCGGCAGCCGGGTTGCTGTCGGCGGGTGCGGGAACCTGCTCGCACAAGCCGGGGCGACGGTGATTTTTGTTGAACCGCCCGATCAGCGCGATAACAACAAATGGCGGCATCGGGCATTATTCGCCGCTGGAAAGCGGAGCCTCTGCATCGATCCCGCAAACGGCGACGATCCGGAAATCTTGATTGACCTCATCAAGTCATGCGATGTGGTTCTGATCTCAAGTGATGTGGACCCGTCTTACGCGGCGCGTCTTGAAGATGCCTGGGCGGCGGACACAATTGTTTGTGATATTACAGCCTTTGGCCACACCGGCCCCATGGCGGGAAAGGCCTATTCCGAAGCCATGCTCGAAGCCATCACCGGTGCAGCGCATACGACGGGCCCAGCAGACGGACCGCCTGTCATTGCCGGGGTGCCGGTCATCGAATATGCCGCCGCCGTCTATGGCGCTGCGGCGACAGTCGCGGCCATAAAATCCCGGTCCGACAGCGGCAAATCCCAGCACATCGACTTGGCTTTGTTTGATTGCGCGGTGAATTGTTTGGGGACGTTCCTGCCATCGCATTTCGGTGGCGGCAGCCCGGCGCGGGTCGGCAATCAACATACCATGTGCGCGCCATGGAATGCCTACCGGGCGACCGACAGTTGGATACTGATTTGCTCGGCATCGCAGTCGTCGTGGCACAGCATCTGCAAAGTCATGGAGATCGAATACCTGAAAACCGACCCAATGTTCGAAACATTGGCAGCGCGGGTGGATCATCGCGATGAGATTGATGCGATTATCCAAGAATGGGTCGGTCAACGCGACTTGGCGGCATGCATGGAAATTCTGCTGGAGGCTGGTGTTGCCTGTGGGCCGATATTGAAGCTCGATGTTAACGGTGAGGACGTCAATTTGGCGCACCGCGCCATGGTCAGCGAAGTGCGCGATCCGATCAGCGAACAGACCGTGCGTATTCCCGGTGCCGTCATCAAGCCAACCCCAATCGCTGCCGAGGCGATGGCACACATTCCTGAACCTGATGCAGATCGTGCCTATGTCCGCTCGCTCGCCAACACGGGTTCGGGAAGCTCTGAACACAATACACCCGGACAACCTTTGGCCGGCATCCGTGTTCTCGAAATCGGTCAATACACGACAGCGCCCCTGGCCTGCCGGCATCTGGCTACTTTAGGTGCCGAAGTCCTGAAGATTGAACCGCCGGAAGGCGACGCCGCCCGCCATTGGCAGCCCAGCAACGAAGGGCATAGCTATTTTTTCGTCATGACCAACAGTGACAAGCAAAGCTATGCGTTGGATTTGAATGATCCGACGGAGGCCGAAGATTTCACGAAGCTTGTCGCCTCGGCCGATATTTTAATCGAGAACCTCAAACCCGGTTCCCTGGCACGGCGCGGGTTCAGCCGCGAAAACTTGAACCAGATCAATCCGCGACTGATCTACTGCGCCATTTCCGGCTTCGGCACAGATTCCGCATACGGGCAGCGCCCCGCCTTCGATACCGTAGTTCAGGCCATGTCGGGGTTCATGGATGCTAATATTCATGATGGCATGCCCATGAAAGCCGGGATTTCGGTCGGTGATCTCATGGGCGGCGAGGTCGGGTTGTTTGCTGTATTGGCCGCCCTACATGGCCGGCGGCAATCCGGGCTTGGCGCTTACGTCGACCTCTCCATGCAAGATGTCGCCGCCTGGGTGACGGCGCCCGCGTGGAACAATGACATTGAAGACGCATCTACTATGGTGGCATGCGCCGATGGGTATGTATTGGTGGATCAAGCTGATGATCTAGACCGCAGTGATTTAAGCCGAACCGAATTGGTCGATAAATATACCGAAGAAGGCATTCCCGCGGCGCCTGTTCTCGATATTGCCGAAGTTGCCGGCCATCCGCAGGCAACGGCGCGGGAATTGATCGCCTGGCGGAAATCCGAAACGGGTACGGATTGGCCCTTGTTGGGATCACCTCTAGGGCTGTCTGGGACGCCGCCGGTTGTCTCCAAGCCTATTGGACAGGCGCGCCGAATGAGTGCGTCGGAAAAATTGGCTCTGGGATTGGATTAAGCCGGGCTATTTTCCTTTAAATTCGGCTTTCCGTTTTTCCAAGAACGCACCGATGCCTTCGCGGCGATCTTCAGTCTCATATATGGTTGAGACGATGAAAGATTCATAGTCCAGCGAAGATACCAGATCCATCTGCATGCCTGTATAGACCGTGTGCTTAATAAACGCATGGCTCAGCGGTGCGCGCGTGGCGTAATGCGCAACCATGGATCTAGCTTCATCCAATGCTGATCCTTTAGGCACCAGTTTATTGATCAAACCGATACGGTAGGCCTCTTCGGCAACGATGGGGTCGGCATCGAACATGATCTCCAGGGCCTTCGCCGGGCCGACAATGCGCGGCAGACGCTGGGTGCCGCCGGCACCGGCAACAGTGCCGATGCGCGCGCTGGTGATAGCGTAACTTGAGCCTTCCGCGCCGACACGGATATCGCAGGCCATGGCGAACTCACATCCGCCGGTCATGCAAAAACCCTCGATGGCGGCGATCACTGGTTTGTTGTGCTCTTCGAACGTTCGGCATAGGCGATGCCAGCGCTTCAAATAAGTCAGCGTTTCAGCCGGTGCGCTGAGCGCCTGGGCGTCATTGAGGTCGGCGCCAGCAGAGAAGAAATCTGTGCCGCCGGTGATGATGATGCCCCGAATGTCGGCATCGTCTTCCGCATCCGCTGCAGCGGCCATCATTTCACCCATGGTCACAGTGCTGATGGCGTTGCGTTTCGCCGGTCGATTGAATGTAATGATGAATGCGGGGCCGTCCTTATCCACCGTGATCGTTTCGTAAGCCATGACGTCAATTCCTCATTATTCAATGCTCATTCCGTTGGGATCACTGGCAAGGCAGCGCTGCCCAACTGCGTCGAAATCCGCGCCGCCGCAGCCCGGATCAGTTCAATAAATGGCTGCTTATTTTCGAGAATTCTGCTTTCGGGACCGGCGATGGATAAGCAGTGCGTATTCATATCGTTGATATCAAAAATGGGAACGGCGACGCTGGCCGCGCCCGGTGCGCGAGTTCCCGCCAGATAATCAAATCCCTGTGCTCGAATTTTGTTTAACTCCGCCGTCGTCGGTGGGTTTATCGAATTCTTCTCCGACTTATCTTTAAAGACATTGTCGACATTGATCTCAGGATGATGAGCCAAAAAGACCCGCCCAACGGCGCCTATTCGAAGGCTGACCGTATCACCAACTTGAAATACCAATTTCAACGGTGACACGCTTTCCAAGACTTCCAGCGCCGTGCGCTGTTCGCCGGCCAGAACTGTCAGCACGACCGTTTCGCCGGTTGAGGAATTGATTTCGCGCATCTCCGGGACGGCGATATCACGAACATTCAATGTCGATTGAACCAGTCCCCCCAGCCGCAACAATTTCATGGAAATGCAATAACGCTGGTCTTCCAACTGGATCAAGTAGCCTGTCTCGACAAGGGTGCCGACCAACCGAAACGTCGTTGATTTCGCCAGCTCTAATTTTTCGCTGATTTCGTGAAGGGAAAGTTTGGGTTGCTTCTGAGAGAAGCAATCGAACACGGCTAAAGCTCGCATGACGGCGCGAATAGCCATTTATGATTCACCCTTTCATGAACCGTCGGTTCACCGAATGGAACCAATTCCGAATTTTAATAGACGGTTCATAGCGCCGATGATAGTGTTAATTTCGATTTTATAGAGGGGTATGGGCGCGCAAGCTGTTCGTATCACAATAATAAAACTGAATACGGGAGGAATTAGATGTTAGACAAATCGCTTTTCCGCACGTCGGCGCTCGCATTGGCCGTTGGTGCGTTTACGTTGGGCGCCGCACAGGCACCGGCAACGGCAGGTCAGACCCTTCGGTACACGACACAATTGCCGGGCAAGAACTTTGCCACCAAGAACGCCAACGCGTTCATCAAGTGTGTTGCCGACAGCACTGATATTAACATCGAGATGTACGACTCTGCGCAGCTGTACAAAGATAAGGAAGTGCCGCAGGCCGTTGCCTCGGGTGCCGTTGATATGGGGATGAGCACGACAGCGCGCTTCGCCGGCACGATCCCGGCCATCGAAATTTTCTATGTACCTTTCGCGACAGGCAACCGTGAAAAAACGGTCGCCATGCTGCAACCCGGCGCCGCGCTCCGTACAATGCTCGATGACGCTTTATTGAAAACCGGCACCCGTCCGGTTTGGTGGATCGAATACGGTCGCGCCGTGTTCCTTTCCAAGAAAGAGAAGCCGGTTCGCGTACCGAGTGATCTGAAAGGATTGAAAGTCCGCGTTTTCGGCAAAACCTTGGGTGATTTTGTCAAAGCCAACGGTGGCGCTGCGACTCTCATGTCCGGTTCCCGGCAGTTCGTCGCTTATCAGCGCGGCACAGTGGACGCGGGTATGACTGGCGTTGCCTCCGTGAAGTCCCGCAAGCTGCATGAAGTCATGGATGTGGTGACGATTTCGGAACATGCCTATATCTATTTCGTCAGCCTGATCAACGAAAAGAAGTGGCAGTCGCTGTCGAAATCCGATCAAGCCGCCATGACGAAATGTGGCCGCGCAGCTGAGAAAGCTCAACATGAAGCCGTTGAAACTGTTGAGGCCGCGTCGATCAAATTTACCCGCGAAAAAGGCAAGCAGGTCATCGAGCTATCGCCTGCGGAAGTCGCCCAATGGCGCGCTTCCGGCAAACCTGTTGTCGACGCCTATCTGAAGAACTCGGGTGAATTGGGGCAAATGGTTATGGATGCATTGAATAAATAACCACAAGAACAATCACATCATCTAACGCATCAAGAGCGGAGAGGGAACTTTCAAACGTTCCGTCTCCGCTTCTTGCTGTGTGTCGGATTTTACCCGAGACTATAAAACATGCTTAATGTCATCGACCGTATCAGTGACAAATTCGCTGCCGTTGCCTCGGCGACTTTTTTCATTATTGGCCTGATGATCACCTATGAGGTTGTCGCCCGATATGTATTTCTGGCGCCGACCACCTGGGCCGAAGAAGGCGCAATCTTTCTGCAGCTCTGGGCGACTTATTTGGCTATGGGTTATGTCCTGAAAAGCCACAGCCTGATCCGCATTACCGCCTTAACCGGTCGGTTTTCCATCAGTGTCCGCCGCGGCTTGGAAGTTTTCGGCCTGGTTTGGGTCATTGTTTTCAGTCTAGTTGCCGTCTGGTTTGGCTTAGAAACCGTCATCGAAAGCATTGAAATTGGGCGGGCCACGGAAACCATGAATCAACTTCCCAAGGCCTGGACAGAATCGGCCATTCCCGTTGGATTTTCCGTTCTCATATTGCAGGCTTTGGCGGAAATATGGAAATTGCTGCGTGGCGCACCACCCAGTGGTGAAGGCGGCCCGCACGACCATGAAGTTCGGGAATTCAGACCGTGACGACTTTTCTCATTCTAGCCGTCCTCCTGATTTTATTGCTGGCGGGTATCCCCATTGCGTTCACTTTGGGGGGGCTCGGGTTGGTGTTGCTTGCCCTCGAAGGGTTCAACCCGATTATGATTCCACAAGGGCTCTATTCCAGCATCGACAATTTTATCCTGCTCGCTGTTCCCTTATTTCTTTTAATGTCGAATATTCTTTTAAAAGGCGGGGTCGGTAAGGATTTATTTGCCGCGGTCCAATCGTGGGTCGGTCATTGGCCGGGTGGATTGGGGGTTGCAACCATTACATCGTGCGCTCTGTTCGCGGCGATCTCCGGGTCGTCCGTGGCAACCGCAGCGACCATCGGCACCGTCGCTATCCCCGAGATGACCCAAAGAGGTTATAACCGACGTTTCGTTCTCGGGCTCCTGGCTGCTGGCGGAACATTGGGCATCTTGATCCCGCCATCAATTATCCTGATCGTCTATGGCGTGATTACCGAGGAATCAATCATCGGGCTATTCACCGCCGGAATCGGACCAGGTATTTTCTTGGCCGTGGCATTTTCCGTCTATTCTATGGTTTATGCCCGCTACAAAGGTCAATTCGAGATCGCGCCTAAAGCGACATGGGAAGAGCGTAAAAGAGCCAGTATCCGAGCTATTCCAACCGTGTCGCTGGCGGCGATCGTTATTTTCGGCATCTATTTCGGCATCTTTACGCCGACAGAAGCCGCTGGCATCGGCTTCGTTCTGGCCCTCATTATCACCTTCGGCATGCGACGGATGACGCTGGAAAAAATTAAGGAAGCCAGCATTGAAGCCATGCAGACGACAGTAACCATTTTCCTTATTGTCGCCGGTGCAAAAATTTTCTCAAAAGCTGTTACCCTTTACCGAATTCCCCAGGACGTCTCACAGATGGTCATTGCCAACTTCAGCGAACCATGGAGTTTCGTACTGGTGATTTGTGCTGTGCTATTAATTATGGGCTTTTTCCTGGAAGCCCTAAGCATGCTGTTGATCATGGTGCCGGTGATCTATCCGACCTTGGGCATCATGGGCATCGATCCCATTTGGTTCGGCATTGTCTTTGTCATCATGGTCGAGTGCGCCTTGATCACGCCGCCCGTCGGCCTGAACCTGTTCGTCATTCAAGCCGTCGGCAATGCCACCCTGACCGAGGTCTCGTCCGGAGTCTGGCCGTTCATCGTCATTATGCTGTCGACTGTCGTGGTTCTCTACTTCTGGCCGGCCCTGGCGATGTATTTGCCTTACGCCTTCTGACGACGCCTAACCGGAATTTGCCTTGCTTCGAAAGTCCGGCTTGCGTTTTTCGCGGAAGGCATTCCCGCCTTCCTTGGCCTCTTCGGTATTGTAATAGAGCCCAAGCGCCTGGAAGCCCATTTGGGATATGCCGCGGATATGTTCCGTCGCCGCATTGAAGGAGCGTTTGGCGATTGCGATGGCCGTCGGGCTGCGCTCGACGATTTCGGCACACCAGGCCTCGACCTCGGCGTCCAGGTACTCTTCCGGCACGACCTTGTTGACGAGGCCCATTTCTTGAGCCTCGGCGGCCGGATAACGGCGGCACAGATACCACATTTCACGGGCCTTTTTCTCGCCGACAACTTGCGCCAGATAGGCCGTGCCGAACCCCGGATCGACGGAGCCGACCTTCGGCCCAACCTGACCGAATTGTGAGTTCTCCGACGCGATGGTCAGGTCACACATGGTGGCGATGACATTACCACCACCAATGGCATATCCGTTGACCTTGGCGATCACCGGCTTCGGCACATCGCGGATAAGCGCGTGGACTTCCTCGATGGGCACGCCGATTGTGCCGCGCCGAGCACGCTCGGATTTCTTGTCGCCGCTGTCGCCGCCGACACCGAATGCCTTGCCGCCGGCCCCGGTAAGGACGATGACGCCGATGTCCGGATTCCAGCCGGCGCGCTGCAGCGCGTCAATGACCTCGAAATAGGTCTGTTCGCGGTAAGCATTCATACGGTCCGGGCGGTTGATCGAGATCGTCGCCACGTGATCCTTTTCTTCATAGAGGATGTCTTCGTAATCTTCCGCTTCCATCAATATTATCCTTCGATATTCGGCTATGAGCACTCGGCGATCGCCGGAACGTAAACCGTGCCGTCCATAATTTTTCGGGCCGTGCGCGGAAATGCCAGGCTTTCGAATTCAACGCCGAGCTCGTTGTTGGCGCTTTTGGCGATTGCCTGGACTGTCATGGTGCCACCGGGATGCCCGACCCGCATGTGCTTGGCAGTGGGCACGCGATTGCGGTGTTCCGCGCCGGAGGCGATAACGATATCGTTGACCAAGGTGCCCGGTATTCTTGACGCTGCGGCGGTGACCATGGAGCCCGTGCCGGGATACCGTTCGTGGCACTTCCGCATAAAATACAGCCGAGATTTAAAATCCATATCGGCGCCATTCACAATATCACCGGCATCATGCAGGCTGTAGCTCTTGTAATCGGTCGGTGGCGACACAAAGAAGGTCAGCGGCAACAGGGCGCTCGTTTCATCGGCCCGCCGCCAATCGTCGGTAAAGCCGAACATCTGGGCACCCTTGGCGTGGATTTCGGCAATGCGCTCGACAAGCTCGTGGTCGTTATTTAAATCTTTCGGCCCTTCGTCACCGCGCATACCGATATCCTCGGCTCTGAAAAATAACGCCGGATTGGCGTAATCGCAAAGCGAAACCTCAATCTCCGAACCATCCTCCAAGACCATGATGTCTTTGGTGTTGCCGGTCGGTAAGACCTTGCCCGTTTTCGCCCCCGGCGTATCGACGAAATCCAGCAGCACCTCGGCGCCGGTACCGGGCACGCCATCAATCTCACAATCGCCATGTACTGCAGCGTGGCCTTCGGCCATAGGGACGCGAGCAATGAAGTTCTTCCCAGTATTAATGTTGCGGATGCGGACATTGGTCACATCGTCCGCCGCAGCAACCAAATCAGCGTCAATACTGAACGGCCCGACACCGGCTGAAATATTGCCACAATTGGCTTCCCAATCGATGATGTCGCGTTCGATATCGATTTGCGCGAACGTGTAATCAATATCGGCGTCGGGCGATTTGGATTTTCCAATCACCGCGACTTTAGACGTGATCAAATGCGTCCCGCCCAAGCCGTCGATCTGCATGGGGTCGGGCGTTCCCATGATTCGTTTCACCAAGGCATCCCGCTCCGATCCCGGTGGCGGCAGATCATCCTCCATCAGGAATACCCCTTTTGAGGTGCCACCACGAACAATCGAACATCGAATGCCGATCTGCTCACCCACACGGCTCCAAGATGAAAGCATATGCCAGCCTCCGGAATGATATGCGGGGCAGTCTCGGTGATATCAAAAGGCCCCTGAAATCCAGCGTTTTTCATATCAGAAGGCCGAGAATTCCGCAATGTGGAATGAATGCCATTACTGAAAACACGACTCGTTCGAAGTATACAGCGAGAGCTTACTTACCCATTAGTAGTGGTTGCGGGCACGACGGAAAGAACCATAATTAGAAGCAACGGGGAGGATTTTAAAATTGCCGACATCACTTAAGCTTCGAACAATTTCAATGATGGCGATTACCCAGGCGCCGATCATGCCCTCTCGGCAAACTACGGATTCGGCGGCACCAAGGGTAATATGCCGCCTATTGGCCAGTTAAGCATCGACTATTCTGGTCCTTTATCTTTCATCTGATATTGCAAGGATCGGATAGTAGAGAACGGTAAATAGGCCATAGGCCGCGGTCCATGCTAGGCCTGATATCCAAAATGCCGTCAGATCCTGGTTGCCCAGAAACGGTGCCGCGACACGCGCGATGGCTGCGGTCGTGACGAGAATGAATATCGCCATGGTGCCCCGTGTCGCCGCCAACTCCCTTCCGGTATGGCCCAGGGATGCGCGGGTCATGACGGCCAGAATCATCGTTCCGAATGCGCCTACGGTCAGTGCATGAATGGCCGCCGTGACCGGTACCGCATCGCTTAAGCCCGACAATCCGATCAATATCAAAGCTAGCGCCAGCCATGCGTAACCCAAATGCAGGGCCCACATCAGGGGTTCGGCACGGACCGCCCAGCCTTTCCATCGCACCAGTCGGAAACCATGAAGTCCACCTGCGATCAGCGCGAGATACGGCGTCAAGAAATAATTGGGGGTCGCTACTTGGAAGACGACAAATATTACCAAGGCAGCCAGAGCAAAGACGTCAAATCGGCCCATCGGCGCGGGCAGTTCTTCCGCGCCCCTGCGCGTCAGCCAGTTGCGCGTGAAACTTGGAACGATTCGGCCGCCGATCACCGCAACCAGCACTGACAAAATGAATATCGAAAGCCGAATGCCGATTTGTGCTGTTGCGCCGTGGCCAGTCAATTCGAAATGCACCAGCCAATTTCCACATGTGAATAATGAAATCAAGACGAGCACCGGCAGGTTGCGCCAATTGCGCCCTGATATCAGTTCACGGGCGATCACGCCCACCAGCACGGTGAGGAAAGATAAATCCAAAACCGCCGCGGCCATTGGGCCGATATCCGAGGCAATTAGTGAGCCCCCACGTCCGGCAAGCCAGAGCGTTACCAACATCGCCAGCCGCCAACCGCTGACCGGCAAGCCGCCCGTCCAGTTTGGGATGGCAGTGAGAATAAAACCGGCGATCGCCGCGCTGGCAAAGCCAAACAACATTTCATGCTGATGCCACAAATGGCCGTCGATTCCTGCCGGCAAAACCAATATGTCGGCATAACTCATCAACCAAAACGGCACCGCTAACGTCGCCCAAACACCCGCCGCCAGGAAAAAAGGCCGGAAGCTGTTTTGAAAAATGACGGGCCCCGCCTCGGCTTTGCGTTTGATTTCGGAGATGCGTTCGTGCGGCGCGGCGCGAGGGTCCGGCATGTTTGAATTCTTGTCCAAATTAACTGGAAATTCGTTGGGACAACGTTTCGGCCTGAAAATCATTGGCCAGAACGGCGACATCCATGATGACCACTTGGTTTTGTTCCGTCTTTACGCCCAGCTTTCGCAGTTTCGCGAAAATCCTGGATAAGCTTTCTGGCTTCATGCCCAAGCGCTGTGAAATAAGGTTCTTGTCATAGGGCAGTCGGATCACCGCCGGTCCCTCCTCGACGGCGCACCGGCTCAACAGGAATTCGACCAGGCGCTGGGTTGCAGAGGATGTCTTCAGTTGTTCAACTTCCATGACCAAGTGGTGCATGCGTTTCGACATGGAGGCCAGCATGTTCATGGCCACATCGGGTATGGTTTCCAGGTTTCGGCGGAACGGGCCGCTGAGAACAGGCAGCACGTGAGCGTCGTCGACAACCTGAGCAGAAGCAGGATATCCGCGACCAAGGAACGCGGCGGCTTCAGCCACCGTCTCGCCACGAGTAAAAACACCCAGCACTGCCTCGTCACCGTTCGCGGTTTCACGGAAGACCTTCACCCATCCATCGAACAGGATATAGAAACAATCTGCCGGATCGCCGCGGTGGAACAGCATCTCGCCTTTGCCGAAACTCCGGGGTTGGCTATGTTCCAACAATCCTTCAAGGATGGAGCGTTCCAATCCATCAAACAACGGCAGCGAACTAATGATCGAATATTCATTTTCGTTGATCATGATCTTCCCCTATCAACCCGAGATCGGATTTTCGCGACCCTTTTCACTTTCCATGGGTTGTTAGTAGGACGTTGATTTCATTCTTACCTTGATCTAGGTCAATTTTTGAAATTTTCATCGCCACCGGATCAGGCGCCTGACCAAGAACTCGGTGCAGGCGGGCGTCCAAGGTGCCGAAGTGACCTCCAAACCAATCACCCAGACGTTTGATGAAGTCTTCGCGCCGACCGGCAAAAACGCCGGCTTCATAAGCACACATGATGTCTCGGATATGGTCGAGAAGAACTTCGTGGTCATCCTTGTGTGGCTGATATTCGTCATAAAGCTGTTCGCGCATGACGGCTTCCTCAAGCGCGAAATGCGCCGTAATGTGGGCAAGCAGGTCGCCGAGCCGATCACGTGTTTCATCGTCCGGCGGGCCATCGTGAATGCCTTCGCACACGCTGTTGATCCCATGGATCAGTTGTTGATGTTCATGATCGACGGCCGGATTGCCGGTGCAGAACTCATCCTTCCATGCAATAACCACCATGCTCAGCGCTCCTTCGGGTTACTCATAAATGAAACCGCCGTGCGCGGGCTTGAAATCAATGCTCAGGCTTTGCCCTGGCACCAGTGTGATCGTGTGCCGGCTGACATGGTCGAAGCCTTGATCACGCCGGCTGTCGCGGAGCTTTGCGACAATGGTGTGCCGGCCGGCGGTCGTAGGGATACGCCGATAGATCTTTGACGACCCATCGCCACGCCAGCCGGTCGGCGGCAATGTCTCGCTCAGGATCACGGTGTTATCGAGCGATAGCTCAAACCGCAGCGCGACCCGTTGGCGGGGGCAGATGCTGGCCTTGCGCATATTCGCGGCCAGCGCCTTCAACTCCGCGCGGCTTCGCTTGCGGCACGCCGTTACCGGTTCCCCACCGTGGGCGAAACTGACTTTGATGAGGGCCCGGGCCGGATCGAAGTGGGTGTAGGAAGGCCGTGTCGATAGAACCCCGATGCCTAGCGCAAATAAGGCATAGACCGTGGCCTGCGCAATGATTTGGGCGGGTTTCATCATGCCGCCGTTTCCGATGTCTCAGTGCCGTCGGTTTTGCCGCCGTTGACTAGAGTGAGGCGCGTCGCGGCATCGTCCTCGGGCAGGTCGCGGAGCCGGGCTTGAAATGCCGAAATCTCGGTGAACAATTGACGCCTATCCGTTGGCGCGGCCCAATTTTTCAGCAGGCGCTCGACGGGCACCCGGCGGCGTAATTGCGGGTCGCGTTCACGGGCCAAACGACCGTCCACCCAAACATTACCGATCCGATGATGGCATTCGCCTTCGCGACATCCGGAGACGACAACACCATCGGCCAAATTCTTGCTTAGCACATAATCAATGAACGAAGGTAGCAGCATACCGGCACACCGGAGCGGCACGAAGGCCAAATTGTTGATCCCCAGCTTGGCCGCGTCGCATCCGTGATCGCAACCGAAAGCGATGATCCGGTCCTTGCCGTTAAGGGGTACCGCGGCCTCGTGGGCCTGGGCGCGGATGTGCGCCACACTCAGATCCGGCAGCTCAATCCCAGCCACAAGGTCGCTGGCACGGCGGAATGGCATGGCCGTCGGGCATGCGCCGACACAAATACCGCAACTGACACACATCGACGGGTCAACCACCGCTTCCTCGCGGAACGGCGCGCCGTCCGTGCGGGGCTGCATGTTAACGGCGCGAAATGGACAGTCCGTCACACAGCGTGTACAGCCATTGCAATTTTTAAGATCGACAACGGCCGCAGGCCGGCGCTTCTTTGGCGGCAGCCAAGGGACTAAAATCAGCAACAGTGTTCCTCCACCGGCGAAAGCCCACATGAAACCGGGGCCCAG
Organism: Rhodospirillaceae bacterium; assembly: GCA_018665815.1. Lineage (GTDB taxonomy): Bacteria > Pseudomonadota > Alphaproteobacteria > Rhodospirillales > Casp-alpha2 > UBA3470. The sequence continues at coordinate 19,830 of JABJBP010000156.1, read as the reverse complement.
ATGTTCGATCATCGGGTAAGCCCAAAGATAGAACCAGTCCATGTTCAAAACGCCAGGGACCTCGGCCAGATTGGCCATCTCATGACTGATGGCGGGTTTGACCAGTGACAGGACGAAAAGCATTGCTAATGTACCTACGGCTAATCCCCGCGCCGGATTGACTTTGGCATAACTGATGCGCTGCAGGTGAAACCACATGATGAACAGCAAGAACAGCGGTATTGCGATGTGCATGAACACCAGAAGCGTAAAAAAGCGCCCATCGAAATGACTGGAGGCGAGAAAATTCCGGGCGATAGGTTCACCGAAGATCGGTAGCCAATCAAGCCACTCCGTCGATGCGATGGCGATGTACTGGGCCAACTTGTCCCAAACCAGCCAGTAACCGGTAACGCCGGCAGAAAACACCAGCCATAGGGTAGAAACGCCGGTCACCCATGAGAACCAGCGGCCACCACGGTACCGATCAAAGGCAAACTCCCGACACAAATGCATCAACACCATGACCACCATGGCGTCCGATGCATAGCGGTGCAGCGATCGCATGATGCCGGCCAGGTACCATTGATCGTGGGTCATGTATTCGGTTGATGTAAAGGCCTGGGGGATACCGGTATCGAAGAAAATAAATATGTAAATGCCACTCGCGGCGACGATCCAAAAGTAATAATAGCCGAGCGCGCCGAGGCAATAAAACGGGTTCCATTTAGGGCCGAAAAATCGGTCAAACCAACCTTCCAGCCACAAGAACGCGAACTTCATGGGGCGCTTGAGAAATTCCACGGCAGTATATCTCCAGCGTGTTCAGGCTTGGCGGATTGCGGGCCGGCTGTGAAGCCATGCGCGGACCACGACGAACCCCACACCGAACAGGCACAACGACCCGACGCCAATGACGATGAACAAGGAATAGTCGAACCCATAGCGGCCGGTCGCCGGATCGTAGACGGTGCAGAACAAACGCACACGATTGATCAAGCCATCCAGGCTTGTCATCTGACTGGCCCGGCCGAAGACCAGATCCTTCATGGGTTCGACCAGAAATGGCGACTCGAACTGGGTGCCATAAACTTGATTGAAGACCTTGCCATCGGCATCAATGATGGTGGTCTGCGCCAAGTGGTCATAGCCGTTTGGCGAAGCGGCGAAGGCAAAGCCCAGATCGCGGGCGAGGGCGTCGACCGACTTCCGATCAGCACTGAGAAATTCCCAATTGGCGGCGTCCAGACCCTGTGTCCTGGCGAACGAAGCCATGCGCGCAGGGGTATCGGCGGCAGTATCAAATCCGATGCTGACGATATTGAAACTGCCTTTGCCGAGCGCATCATTGGCGATTTCCGCAGCTTTCGCCACAGCCTGTGTGATCATTGGGCAGAAATGTGGGCAACTTGTATAGATTAAACTGATGATCAGCGGTTTGCCTCTGAACGCGGCGAGTTTGACTGTCTGCCCGGCCCTGTCGCGAAATTTGTAATTTCCGGTGATGTTTCCAATGGCTGCACGACTAGCTTTGAAGGCCGCGTCACGGTCAAAAGCCGGCGCTGCTTTGGGAGCTTCGCCATGCGCCCAGGCTGGCACTGCGACGAGCAGGAGAATTGCAATCAGGCCAGTGAGACGAATGTCAGACAATGCCCGTGCCCCAAAGTATGGCGCCGGCCAGCACGGCGCAGAGCTGCACCAACGAGGCGAAGAATGCTTTCATGGCCATAGCTGGACCGGGGTTATGAACCAACCGCCAACTGGCGCGAATGAAATACAAGCCGCCGAGGGACGCCAAGGTTCCGTAAATCGGGCCTAGGGCATAGGGCCCGGGCACCACCATCGGCGCCAGCGAGACGGCGACCAGAACGACGGTATGGGCGAAGATCACCCGGGCCGACCGGCCATCACCCAAGACGACAGGCAGCATCGGCACATCGGCTGCCTGATAGTCCTTGCGCAGCGCCATGGCGAGGCTCCAAAAGTGCGGTGGCGTCCATAGAAATAACACCCCGGCCATGAGAAGCGGTACGGGGCCCGGTGTTGGATCGGCGGCGGCGGCACCAGCCAAAACCGCGAAGCTACCGGCAAGCCCGCCGATAACAATGTTCCAGGCGGTCCGGCGTTTCAAAACCACCGTGTAGATGTATCCGTAAACCACGGCGCCCAGATACACATAGAGAGCGGCAACCGGATTGATCGCCCACCACGCAAGACCGACGGACGCTGCCAGCAATAGCAGGATTCCGCTATACCATGGCACGCCTGCGTTCAGTTGACCTGTCACGAACGGCCGCGTTCGCGTGCGCTTCATGCGGCTGTCAAGATCGCGTTCGACCATGTGATTGAAAGCACCGGCGGCGGCGCTGGCGCCAAGCACGGCGAACGCCAGCGCGACGACTTCGAAAGCACTTAAAAGACGCCCCGGTGTGACGGCGAGCCCGGCCAGCGCTGAAACCATGATGGCCATGCCGATCCGGATCTTGAAGACGCTGTAGAGCATTGCCGCTGTCTGACGCATGAGTTCAACCTCCTCAAATTTCAGCCACTGCCTGGCCCGACTAGCTAAGCGGCCAAACTTCCGACAGGTACTTCCAATTGACGAAGTAGTAGAGGACAAAAGCGGCGAAGAATACGCTGACCAAGGCAATCGTGCCCGGCAGTTTCAGCGTGCCTTCGCTACCCGCCGCCATGACAGTGGCGCCGCCGCCCGGCAGAATTACCGGGTTGGTTCTGCACGCATCTTCGCCGCGCTTTTTGCCAAACAGGATCGTACCGACGATTACGAGAATAAACATAATCCCGCCAATCGACGCGATGACCGCCGAAATCCCGTTCAATCCCATCATCAAAAATGCAGCAGGCGGTACGTCGAAGTTCAATGGCGCATCAGTGAAGGCCATGTCCCAGTGCCGCCGGGACACGCCAAGCGTGCCGGCACCCATCATAAACAGCGAGATGCCTGTGACGCCCAAACCAAACAGATAGGGCTGCCATTGTGCAACTTTCGGCCAAATGATTTCACGGCGGAAGATCAACGGCACGACAAGATAGGTAATGGCCATGAACGCCAAGGTCGTCCCGGCCACGACCGTGCCGTGGAAATGGCCCGGTACGTAAAGCGTATTGTGCATGATGATATTCAACTGTTCTGCACCGAGAACTACACCCGTGATGCCGCCCAGGATACCAAACAGAACCACCGACAAAGCCATGCCGGAAAATGCCGGATTGCCCCACGGTGCCTTCCTGAGCCAACCAAACATGCCTTCGTTGAACCCCCGTCGGCGTTGTGCACACTCGACCGCACCGGGAATGCTCATACCATGGATCATGCTGCCCAGAACGGCGAGATAAAGCGCGTAGGATGTGTTGAACACCTTCCATTCGGAACTGATGCCAGGCTCAACCAAGAGATGATGCGCCGACGCCAGCTGCAGGAACACAATGTAGAGCAGAAATGCGCCGCGGCTGACTTTTTCAGACAAGGGTTTGGCGCCCAAGACCATGGCGGCGATGCAATACCAGATCGAAACCTGGGTCGCCATGTTGATCTGCTGGGATGAGTGACCCATGCCCCACCAGACGAGCTTGTACATGACTGAATCAATATCGGCGACCAAATCCAACGACCACAACAGTGTTGGGATCAAGATGATGGCGCCCGAGGCAATCGTATAAACCGCGATAATTGCCGCAACGATGGCACCGAAGGTGACTAATGGTACGGACCCTTCGTAGGTTTTTTCCTCTTTGGCGATCACCAGCGTGCCGAAGAATACAAACATCGCAACCAGCGCGCCGACCGCAAAGAGAATGAGCCCTAAGTAAAAATGAGGGGCAACCCGCATCGGCACGTAAGACGTGAACATGACACTCGATTCACCCTGCAGGACGGCGACATTTGCCATCACCGCACCGACCAGCATCAAAATGAATGCCGCCCAGGCCCATCGAGGTGCCGCTAAGCGGACGTTCAAAAGAACGGAGCCGGCAAAATACAGTACTGCCACCTCAAAGAAGACGATCCAAAACAACAGCACATCCGCACCGTGCGCGGTCAACACCAGATAAAAAAGATCGGCCGGCAGAAGATGAACGGCGGGCCAACGGGTCAACGCCACTAACAGGCCAAATAGGCCACCGACGGCCAGGAAGACAACCGCAACAACCGCGTTAATCTTGATCAACTTCTCCGTTGTATCGAAGACCTTGAAGCCGGTGTCCGGACAAACTCGGAATTTTTCTTTCGCAATCATGGTCATCCCCTCACTTGTCCACCACATAGATTTTGCCGAGCATGGTGTGATGGCCAATGCCACAGAACTCATTGCAGACAACGCCAAACTCGCCGGATTTTGTCGGCTTCAACGTCACCACCATTTCGTACTTGGGATGAACCTGAAGATTGATATTGGTTGGCTGCAGCGAGAACCCATGCTGCCAATCCATTGAAGAAAGATGCAGACGGTAGGTCTGATCTTTCTGCAGTTCCAAAATAGGCCACCACTCCCACAGGCGGCCAAGCATATAAATATCGCTGCCGGGAGGCGGTTTAACCACGGGGATTTCGGTCTTACCTTCCGTGCGGACTGTGTATTTCTCCGCGAAGGCCTCGACTTTTTCCCCGTATACATCGGGATTGACCCGGTATGCTTCGTTGGAAAGATTCTGTTCACCGTTGATGTGCCAATAGACCATCACACCGAACATGAACAACCCCCACAAGAAGGCGATGGTGATCCAACCGATTTCCATCCGGTGCAGAGGTTCGCGCCACCAATGTGGGTTTTCAGGAGGTGTTAATGCCATCGTATTTCTCCGCTTCTATTGGCCGATGGGGACTTGGACGACTTCCATGACACCCCAGACGGTGTAGAGGACCGTCGGCACGGCAACGCCGATGAACAGCAGCAAAAATGGGTTATCGAGCAGGCTCTGCATCGCGTGAATACGCTGCTCACCGTTTTCGGGTCCGCCGTTGGAATCGCCGCTTTTGCCGTCACCGCTATTGAGATGTTCCGTCATGATCAAACTCCTTCTCGCGTTAACCTTCGCCCCGTCCTGCGATAATTAATCACGGCTGGCGCTAGTTCGACTTGACGTTGGTTAAGTGCAGCGGGCGCAGGTATGGGGAATTACAATCTGGTCGATGCCGATCAACGCAAACCACGCCAAATCATTGAATTGATATAGGTTAATGCGCGCATCTTTACCGCATGCCAAATTCAATGCCGTTGAAACTGCGGAGAGACGCATTGGACGCTCGCCCGGATATAGATCGCCTGGAGTTGTTTGCCGGACTGTCGCCTGATCTTAGGATGGCATTACAGAAGGGATCCCAGGTCGTGGAATTCGATGGTCGGGCCGTCATATGCCAAGCGGGCGAACCGGCGACTTGCATATTTTCGCTCCTCAGCGGCCAAGTTCAAATTTATCGCGGCAACAATGAAAAACATGCCGTGTTGTTGATGATCGAGCCTGGCGAGGTTTTCGGATTGCGCTCGGTTCTTACCACCGGGGCATTCACGGAAACCGCCGAAGCAGTCGGCGCCTGCCGCCTATTGGAGATCCCGGCGCAGGTTTTTTTGAACACCGTCGAGCGATATCCGGCATTCGCCGGGGCGGTAGCCCATACTTTGAGCCGGCGCCTGCAAACCGTGTCCGATCATTTCGAACGAATCCAATTGATGCCGGCACCGCAGCGGCTTGCCGATTACCTTATGCGATTTGCGCCGGGAAACGGCGACGCCTATGAAGTGAGACTTCCGTTCGAGAAACAATTGCTCGCCAACTATCTTGGCATGGAGCCGGCCAGTTTTTCACGGGCGATGAAAAAGTTGCGAAACTATGGCCTAGTCTGTGAAGGCCGCAAGATTTGTGTTCGCGATCCACAAACTCTAAAAGCCATTTGTAGGGGATTCGACAGCGAAGATCACGAAGACCCGATATATCCACTGGCGTCTTTGACGATGCGGAATCCGATGTGATCAACCGGGCTACCGGTGCCGCAACCGCCCGTGTAGACCTTATCGACAAAATACGGGACATGGGCCCGCTCGTCACCTTGGACGACCCGATTGGGACAAAGATTTGGATCATTCAATTGATTGATTGTCCATGGCCGGCGATTTTCTTCGTCCGACGAAAACCAACACGTCAGCGTCCATTCCCAAACCGGCCCCGTCACGTCGGCAATCGACCAGGCATTCACGCCATGGCTGCCGATTTCTTGGGTCGGCCGGAAGTTACTGAAAGTCGCGGTACGGACCATCTGTCGTTTTTCAATGAGATCATCGATGATCTCTCTGGTCACATCGCCGCCTGCAAAAGCCACGTAGGCCCACTCCTCCTCCGTCGGCAGCCGGTATTTCTCACCGGTGAATTTTGAAAGCCATCGGGTGAACGTAAAAGCCTCAAACCATGAAATTCGCGTCACCGGATGATTGCCGCGCTGGTAGCGCCGTTGCTTGGCTTTGCGGGGGCATCCTCCATCAGCGAAACATGCATTCCATTGATTAATAGTGATCTCGTATCGGCTTATGTGAAACGCACGGCGGATGCGCGCCGGTTTGGAGTAGTACTTCCTACCAAGGGAATTGGGAACCAAGATCGTCAGGTTGTAGTCACCCGGATCAACCTTGGCCATTTCCAGACCAACCAAGTTTCGCTTTGGCGCAGAATTTTCCTTCGCGGCCCAAACCGCGACCATGAAGATCGCGACTAATCCGGCGGCTAATCCGAATTTTGAACCGGTGCGCATATCACGCCCTCAAACCTCGCGCACTATTTCAAGGTTTTCATATAGGCCAAAATATCGGCCTTCTGTTTCGCAGTCTTGATACCGGGGAACCTTGCCTTGGTGCCTTTCAGGAACTGTTCCGGGTCGGCCAAAAAGCCGATTAGGTTTTTGTCATTCCATACCAAGCCTGATTTCGCCAATGCATCCGAATAAGCGTATCCCTTAATAGCGCCCGCAGGTTTGCCATACATGTCGAACAAGTTGGGTCCGTACACCACCCTTCCGCCTTTCTCGAAGGTATGGCAAACGATGCAATGCTTGGCGGCGACTTTCTTTCCATTAGCCACATTACCGATGCTCGACGACGCAGCGGCGGCGGTACTTTTCAAAGTTTTGAAATAAGCCAACAGATCAGCGCGCTGCGGCGCCTTTTTAATGCCCCGGAAACTCATTTTTGTACCTTTGACGACTTTCTTCGGCTTAGCGACGAAATCCGTGAACGTGGCTTCGTCCCAGGTAATTCCGGATGCTTTCAGCGCCTTCGAATATTTATACCCTTTGACCGCGCCAGCGGGCTTGCCAAGGACGCCGAAAAGATTGGGGCCCAGCCGGTTCTTTCCACCCTTTTTCAAGGTGTGACAGGCCTTACACTTTTTCGCCAATTTCTTACCTTTGGCGACGTCCCCTACCGCCATGGCATCGGTCGCCATCATAAAAGCCGTGGCAGCTGCATAAACAGTGAGCAATTTTGAAAACTTCACGACAATCTCCTGATCTTGTGGGGCCCATTTCGGGTCGGGATCAACAGCACTTGAGGCTCTATGGTTCCGTCTGACCTTATTTGATCGGTGACGGCTTCTTAACCTGCGCCATCAGGTCATTATTCCATTCGCCGTCGACCTTGAAGTGCGCCGCCGCGCCTTTCAACACGGCTTCGATCAAGTTGTGATTGACGTAGGCATAAAGGCCCGGCTGCAAGAATGTGTAGGTCACAGCACCGGCCGCACCGCCGGCAATGAACCAGGTTTCCAAGCCCGTTTCGGGTGGGTCAGCGAACGACCCCGACGACCAGACGTGGTCTCCATGACCACCGATCAAATGCGGCCGGGTATCACGGTTGGCTTGTGAATGGACGATCAACACCGTTTCGCCGACCTTCGCCTTCATGGCATTGTCCCCAGTGAGCGCGCCAACGGCGCCGTTGAAGACGATGTGGCTCGGCGTCAGGGTCGCCATGACCTCCATGGAATCGGCATAATCCTCACCAGCGGTGTCGTACTTGAAGCACTCTCCGTCTGCATCCTTCTTCAGATAATAATCCTGTTCGCCGACGTAATAGGCCCGATCATAACGGATCGGCTTGCCGTCTCTGTCCTTGAGGCCATCGCGCGGCAGCACCATGATCGCACCGTTCATGCCATGCACGACATGATACGGGATCATCGCGCCGCCTGGCGCGCAATGGTAGACGAACACGCCAGCCTTCGTCGCCTTGAAGCGGAGGATTGTTTCTTCGCCAGGCGAAACATGGGTTAGGCCGCCGCCGCCAAGAGCACCCGTCGACGAATGAAAATCAATATTGTGTTCCATGGCGTTCGATTCGGGATTGACCAGTGTCAGTTCCACATAATCGTCCTGATGGACAACGATCATCGGCCCAGGAACGGAACCGTTGAACGTCATGGCCCATACTTCTGCGCCTTCATCATCGAGAACCATCTTTTTCTCTTCGATGACAAATCGCACCTCAACGACCTTCGGGCCGCCCTTGGCAATCTGATCATGCTTTGGGAAAAACGGCGGGGCCACCATTTCTTGTTTGACGCGCGGCAACTTGGCGATTTGCTCGTTCGTCTTTTTTAGCGAAGCACTCGACGTCGGTGCTTTCATTTTTTGAGCCGCATTTGCCGTATTCGTGGCCAGTTCCGCGACCAACAATCCAGAGCCGACGGCTGCAGTGGTTGAGAGAAATGCTCTTCGAGAGACACCTTGGCGGTCTTCGGGGGTCTTGTCCATTTTCAGCTCCAACACAGAGAATGTTGCCTCTTGGTTACCCGGGAAGGAATAACCTTTTACCAGCAATGCTGAATCTAGCGCATGGCGCAAGACTTGCACTTGATCTTAGTCAAGCGATCAAAAAATGACCTCGATCAATGCCTCGCCCTAGGGCTGCGCATAAATTGGTGCGATGAAAAATGATCTTCTTGAACATTACGGTGGCGCCGTGCCGCGCTACACAAGCTACCCCACGGCACCTCATTTTCATGATGGCGTAAACGCCGGGACATATACGGATTGGCTTGGCGGCTTGGATCAAGGCACGACATTGTCGCTCTATCTGCATGTGCCATTCTGTCAGCACATGTGCTGGTATTGCGGATGCCATACGAAGATCACGGCGCGCTACGACCCCATTCAGCGTTACGCCCGATCTCTTGTCGGTGAAATTGAACTCGTCGCCGCCGCGCTCGGCGCGCGACGGCGGGTATCACATATTCATTGGGGCGGCGGCACGCCGACAACCTTGGCAGCCGCGGACTTCACTACCCTGATGGCCCGGCTCGGCACGCATTTCGATACCCTAGCCGACAGCGAGATCGCCATTGAAGTCGACCCCCGCACGTTGGATCCAGAAATGGTGTCGGCTTTGGCAAAGTCCGGCGTCAATCGCGTCAGCCTCGGCATCCAGGATTTTGACCCCGGCGTTCAACGTGCCATCAATCGCATCCAGCCATTGGCTGAGACCGAGACCCGTGTAGGCTGGTTACGGGATGCCGGCATAACAAATATCAGCTTCGATTTGATGTACGGGTTGCCCGCGCAAACCGTACACAGCGTCCGCGGGACGGTCGATCTGGCCGTCGGCATGCAGCCCAATAGGCTGTCCGTCTTCGGTTATGCGCACGTGCCCTGGATGAAATCTCATCAACGGATGATCGACACGGCGGCTCTTGGTGACGCAAACGCCCGGATGGATCAGGCGGCAGCCATTGCAGAGCGCCTGGAAGAACACGGATACCAGCAGATAGGTCTCGATCATTTCGCCCGTGCCGACGATGACCTCAGTTTGTCCCTAAAGGCCGGCACGCTGCGCCGCAATTTTCAGGGCTACACGACGGATTTTGCACCTACTTTGATCGGATTAGGGGCATCGGCTATTGGCAATCTACCTGCCGGCTATGCGCAGAACGATCCAGCGATCGGTCGATATGAAGCCGAGATTTCGGCCGGGCGGCTGGCAACTGTACGCGGCATTGCGACAACTGATGAGGACCGATTGCGCCGGCAGATCATTGAATCGCTGATGTGTTCCCTGCAGGCTGATTTAGCGGCGATTGGCGCGGAACATAAATGGGCAGGACAACGGTTTGGGCCGGAACGCCTTCGCCTTCAAGATATGGCCGCCCATGGTATCGTTGAATTGAACGATGGGCATATTCTCATCACAGAGGCAGGGCGCCCGTTCGTTCGCGCCGTCGCGGCGGTATTCGACACCTATATCCAGTCCGGTGCGGGCACCCACTCACGCGCCGTCTAATTGAGAGCCATTAAGGCCGGCTATCGTCATCAATCAAAATGCGCCGCGCCGCGCCATCCAGATCATCGTATTGGCCCGACTTAAGTGACCAGATGAACGCGCCAAGGCCAAGCAGGCCTAAAAAAAGAGCGGCGGGAATAAGATAGGCCAGGACTTCCATTATGCTTCTCCCCGAACGAGCCAGCGAAGCCGAACCGCATTGAGACTGACCAGAACCGACGACGTCGACATGGCGACGGCGGCAATCAGTGGTGTCGCCAATCCAGAGACGGCAAGTGGAATGGCCATCGTATTGTACAGAAGCGCGAGGGCGAAATTCTGCTTCACCAAGCGGTCGGCGATCCGGGCCGTGCGTATGGCATCAACAACAGTCATGCGGCGGCGGCCTTGGATAACTGCGTCAGCGGCGGTTTGGGCGATCTCGCTGGCATCAGCCGGCGACATGGAGGCAAAGCCGGCAGCCAACGCCGGGGCATCATTCATGCCGTCGCCGACCATCAGTACGTGACGACCAGCAGCCTTCAACTCATTGAGGTGGTCGACTTTGCCATCAGGCCGTGTTTCCGCCTGCCAATTCTCGATTCCCAAGGCTTGGGCGGCACGATGGACGGCTGGCCCAAGGTCACCGGACAGTAATCGAACGTCGATACTCATTGCCTTGAGGGCACGGACCGTGTCGGCGGCATCATCCAACAGGGTGTCCGTGAACGCGAAGCGCACCGGTGGTTCCCCCTGTAGTGAGAACCAGAGCTCCATATCGCCATCCTCAGCAGCGCAATCAGCTATTGACTCGGCTACACCACACCACTCCCGATGGCCAAGGCGCGCCTCGCGACCGTCGATGCAGCCCTGCAACCCGAAGCCGGGCTCCTCAATTATATCTGTTGCAACCACCCCATGGTTATCGCCCGCAGCGCGGGACAAGGCTCGTGAGAGCGGATGCCCGCTATGCCGCGCAAGGCGGGCAGCTTGGCGCAGCGCCGCATCATCGTGTTCTCGATCTGCGCGTAGCGTCGGCTGCCCGTGGGTCAACGTGCCGGTCTTGTCGAAGACGACGGTATCGATGCGGGCAATACGTTCCAGGCCATCAGAGGTTTTCAATAGGATGCCTCGGCGCATGAGTAACCCCGACGCACAGACCTGGACAGCCGGCACCGCCAAGGCGAGGGCGCAAGGGCAGGTAATGATTAAAACCGCAATGGCGGCCATCATTGCCACTTCCCAGCCGGCGTCGGTAAAAACCATCCATCCGATGAACGTCAGCAACCCCAACAGATGGACCGCCGGCGCGTATACTTGGGCGGCGCGGTCCGCCAAGCGCACATACTTTGCTCGCCCCTGCTCGGCCGCTTCCATTGAACGGACAATTTCCGACAGTACGCTATTCTCCGGTTCAATCAGGCTTCGCACCGTGATTGGGCCGGTCAGGTTGAGCGTGCCGGCATAGACGTTCGCACCCGGACGCACTGCGCAGGGCACGGTCTCGCCGGTAACCAGCGCGGTATCGACATCGGACGCGCCATCAACGACAGTGCCATCAACAGGAATTCGGCCGCCGACAGATACCGCAACCAAGGCACCGACGGGTACTTGACCAATGGGCATGGAGTGTTCGATGCCATCTGCATCGATGACGCGGGCCGGCACCACGGTCATGGCGATCAGGTTTTCGGCCGCTGCGCGGGCGCGGGCGCGCGTTTGGCCGTCCAGATAGCGCCCGACCAATAAGAAAAACAACAATGTCACAGCGGCATCAAAATAGGCGTGTGTGCCGCCGAGGACGGTTTGATATAGGCTCATGGCCGCCGCCAGGATGACCGCCAGCGATATTGGCACATCCATATTGAGGCGCCGGTGGCGCAAGGCGCCCAGCGCGGCGCGGAAAAACGGTTGGCCCGCATAGGCGATGGCCGGCAGCGCGATCAACGCGGAAACCCAATGGAAAAAGCCACGCGTCGCAGGCCCCATATCCCAGTCAGCGCCGGCCCAGATAGCGACGGACAACAGCATAACATTGGCCGCAGCGAAGCCTGCGACCGCCATGGCTGTCAGCAGCGTCCGAGCCTGCGTTTCATCATGCGCCGCGACAACAGCAGGATCGAATGGGATTAGTCCGTAACCTCGCGCCGATATCCGCTGAAGCAGATCGACCGGTTCAACTTTGCCGGCTTCCCACGCAAGATACAGCCGCCGCGTCGACACGTTGAGCCGTGCCGCCGACACGCCGGACACCAGCGCTACCGCACCTTCGATGGCCTTGATGCAACCGGCGCAATGTATGCCATCGACGAATAAATGAAGCCGGTCCTGACCATCTTCGCCATGGATCACATAAGACGACGGGTCGTTGATCGGCAGGATGTCAGCCGTATTGTTGGCCGCGACGTCTTGCACCTCAATGGCCATCGAGGCTAACCCTGCCCCCGGGCAGCAGCCGGTTTGGATGGCCGGGCTGGCATCGAAATGGTTCATGGCGTCACCATGACACGATGGATCATTCGGTACCGGGGCACTCGGCCGATGCCCGCCCGCACTTCCGCGTCCCAGGCCCCGGCAGCAATCAACGCAATGGTACCTGTGTAATCGCCGTTGCCTCCAGCGGTGAGCGCGATTTGCCGATCCGCGCCCTCGTGTACAGGGCGGCGCAAGGTCAGGCTGACAGGCAACCCATTAATTGGCCCATCGTCGGCGGCCCGCAACTGGACGGTAATACGCACCCGCCCGCCAGATAATGCCATGACCGCGACCCGGCTCCGCCATTTTAAAGTGTCTTGGTGACGCGCCGCGTTGAGCGTTTGATTGTAATCTCTGCCCCGCTCGAATGCCTTGTCGACGGCAAGCCCCGGCCAGCTTTGCAATGCGAAATACACGAACGTCGCATTAACGGCGATGATGACACCGAAAAACGACAACATGGCAATCAAGACCTTGCGCCCCGTAATGACGTTTGGCGTGATCATTGGCCCGGGCCCCGGAAGATACTGTCGTAGTGGGCACGAACACGGGTATTGATTTCGCTCAACACGAAGCGAATATTTTGACTGTCGGTTGCCAGCACGTCGCGCGGCGCCGAAACCAGCAAACGGAAGCTGTGAAGGCGGTCCGGTTTGACCGTGAAATACGGGGTTACCGATTCAGCAATATCTTCCGAGCCGACGACTTTCAGCCGGGCGCCTGCGAGCCCTTCGATGGACAACACAAGCGTGCGCTGTTCGCGCGCCTTGTTGAGGATTTTGAAAGTATAGCCGTTGCGGATAGAACCATCCGACAAAGCCACGAACAACGGGTTGCGGTCCCGCAGCACGTTGATGTCGAGATCGGCACGATTGATCAGCGTGTACAACATAATGCCCCCGACGAGGCACCACGCCGCCAAGTAAAACAATGTCCGCCAACGGAACATCTTGATACTAGATATGTCGCCACTCAACCGACGAGTCTCACCACCTATAGAGGCATAGGCAATCAAGTTCTGCGGGCGGCCGACTTTCGCCATCACCGCATCGCAGGCATCAATGCACAGCGCACAGGTGATGCACTCCAATTGTTGGCCGTCGCGGATATCAATGCCCATCGGACACGCCGCGACACATTGATTGCAGTCGACGCAATCACCCCGAGATTCCCAGGATTCACCTTTCCTGTATGGCCCGCGCGTTTCACCACGGTCGGCGCGGTAAGTGACGGTTGCCGATTCTTCGTCCATCATTGCCGCTTGGATGCGCGGCCAGGGACACATGTAAGTGCACACCTGTTCGCGCATGAAACCGCCAAGGCTAAAAGTGGTAAAGGCGAGAATGGCGATGGCTGAATAGGCCGTCACCGATGCCCTAAAAGTTAGGAGATCAACGGCCAATGTTGGCGCATCGGCAAAATAGAACACCCAAGCACCGCCAGTACCGACGGATATCAACAGCCAAATGGCAAACTTCAATGCTCGATTGGAAATTTTTGATGCTGAAACTGGCGCTTTGTCGAGCCTGATCCGCGCACCGCGGTCACCCTCAATCCAACGTTCAACGGCAATGAATAGATCTGTCCAAACGGTTTGCGGACAGGCGTACCCGCACCATGCCCTTCCGACCAGAGAGGTCACAAAAAATAATCCGATGGCCGCCATGATCAGAAGGCCAGCGAGGTAATAGATTTCTTGTGGCCAAATCTCGATGAAGAAAAAATAAAGCCGGCTACCGGGAATATCGACAAGAACAGCTTGGTCCGGCGCGCCCGGCCCGCGATCCCACCTGATCCAGGGGGTAACGTAATAGATTCCCAATGTGCCCAGCATGATCCACCACTTCAGCGCCCGGTACGTGCCTTGGACACGCTTCGGGTGGATCTTCACGCGCTTCTTGTAGAGCGCGCGGTTTTCCTTCTTGTTGACGGCTTCAATGTCAACCCGGTCAACCGTGTTCTCGTGGGCGGCCTGATTCAGGGCACGCCTCCTTGCTGTGGGTGGGACGTCTTAGCTGCCGCCGCCCAGTGAATGAACATAAATCGCCAGCTTTTTGATGGTCACGGCATCTAGGATTCTGCCCCACGCCGGCATCACGCCACCGCGGCTGTTCGCAATGGTCGCTACGATCTCGGCTTTCTCGCCGCCGTAGAGCCAGATGTCGTTATTCAAGGACGGCGCGCCAAATTCGGCATTCCCCTGCCCCCGGTCTCCGTGGCAAGCGACGCAATGCTCCAAGAATAAAGCCTTGCCGCGCGCCGACGCAGCACTGTCACCCTGCTGTTTGCTGAGATGCAACACATACGTCGCAACCTCTTCGACCTGATTGGCGTCGAGGATTTCATCTTTGAGGAACGCCGGCATCGCAAAGACTCGGGCATCTTCGCTATCCTCGTTGCGGACTCCGTGCATAATCGTCTGATGAATGTCTTCCAGCCGTCCACCCCATAACCACTCGTCGTCATTGAGATTTGGGTAACCGGCGAACCCTTGAGCGCCGGAACCATGACACTGTGAGCAATTGACGTTGTACGCAGACCGTCCGCCAGCCAGGGCAAATTCCAATAGCTCGGGGTCGGTGCGAATTTGCTCCAGCGACGCCTTCGCCAATTTGGCTAGGTGGCCAGCTTGGCGGGCCTTTGCCGCAGCGACGTCATCGCGCAACTCGCCCCGCGAACTGTAGCCAATAAATCCCTTGGTGTGGGAACTGATCAGTGGCCAAGCCGGATACACAAACCAGTATCCTACCGACCAAACCACAGTTGCCCAGAGAATCCATTGCCACCAGCGCGGCAACGGGTTATCCAGTTCACGGATACCGTCCCATTCGTGACCGGTCGTTTGAACGCCGGTGAACTCATCGACATGCGGTTGTTCTGTCATCGGTCAATCTTCCTTGAAGGGGATTTGGGCGGCGTCTTCGAACTTGGCGCGCGCACTAGGCCGGAGCGCATAAAACAAAACGCCCGCAAACAGAACCACCAGATAAACAAGGCCCCAGGTATGGGCAAAGTGAGCTAAGGTTTCATAGTTCATGGCGCGCTCCTATCGCAAATTCTCTTCCGCCTTGTAGGCGGAGAAATCGACCATCGTCCCCAGCACCTGGAGATAAGCGATCAGTGCATCCAATTCGCTGGGCGGGCCGACTTTGAGGTCAAAATTTCGCGCCTTAGCGCCGGGGTAGCGCTTCACCAAGGCATCGACACCGTCAGAGTCCGGGTCCAACTGAGCCTCCAGGTCGGCTTTCGCATTGGCAATCATCTCATCCGAATACGGCACGCCGACGGCTCTGTTCGCGCTGAGATGGCCGTCAATATCGCCGTAGGGAAGCGCCGTCTTCGCCAGAAACGGATAGCCGGGCATTACGGATTCCGGTACCAAACTGCGCGGCCGGATCAAATGCGTGCGATGCCATTCATCGGAATACTTGCCGCCGACCCTGGCCAAATCAGGGCCTGTGCGTTTCGAGCCCCATTGGAAGGGATGATCGTACATGCTTTCGGCGGCCAGGGAATAATGCCCATAACGCTCAACCTCGTCGCGGAACGGCCGGATCATCTGGCTGTGGCAGTTGTAGCAACCTTCCCGCACGTAAATATTGCGCCCGGCCAGTTCCAATGGCGTGTAAGGTCTCACGCCTTTGACCTTTTCAATGCTGCTTTCCAGGTAGAATAATGGCGCGATTTCAATAAGCCCGCCAATAGACACCACAATCAAGATGCCGATCAGCATCAGAACCGAATTTCTTTCTATTTTTCCATGATCAAACATTGCGCCCCCCCTTATGCGACGGCCGGTTGCGGGACAGCGGTGTAAGGCTGTTCGATGCGGACGTCACCTCTTGACGTCCGATAAACGTTGTAGGCCATGACCAAGGCGCCACCGAGGAATAGGACACCGCCCAAGGCCCGGATGACATAGAACGGATGCATGGCTTCGACGGTCTCCGCAAAGGAGTACTCCAAGAAACCCAATTGGTCATAGGCCCGCCACATCAGGCCCTGGAGGATGCCCGACACCCACATGGCCGCTGCATAAAACACGATGCCGAAGGTCGCCATCCAGAAATGCAGGGATACGAGGCGCAGCGAATAAAGTTGCGCCTGACCGAATACCCGGGGCGCCAAAAAGTAGATGGCGCCGAAACTGACCATGCCAACCCACCCCAGCGCACCAGAGTGCACGTGACCGACGGTCCAGTCGGTGTAATGGGACAAGGCGTTGACCGCTTTGATGGCCATCAACGGACCTTCGAAGGTGCTCATGCCGTAAAACGCCAGCGACAACACCATAATCCTCAAAATCGGATCGGTGCGCAATTTGTCCCAGGCACCGGACAAGGTCATCAAGCCGTTGATCATACCCCCCCACGACGGCATCCACAGCATCACTGAGAACGTCATGCCCAGGGTTTGCGCCCAGTCGGGCAGTGCCGTGTACAACAGATGATGCGGTCCGGCCCAAATGTAGAGAAAAATCAAACTCCAGAAATGGACGATAGAAAGCCTATACGAATAGATCGGGCGTTCCGCCTGTTTCGGGATGAAATAGTACATAATGCCCAGGAACCCAGCGGTCAGGAAGAATCCTACCGCATTGTGGCCGTACCACCATTGGGTCAGCGCATCCTGGACGCCAGCGAACAAGGTGTAGCTTTTGGTGCCAGCGAAACTCACGGGCACGGCGGCATTATTAACAAGATGCAGCAATGCGACCGTGACAATGAAGGCCAGATAAAACCAGTTGGCGACGTAAATATGCGGCTCTTTGCGTTTCGCCAGTGTCGCCATGAACACTACCAGATAGACCACCCAGACAATGGTCAGCCAAATATCCACATACCATTCGGGCTCGGCGTACTCCTTCGACTGAGTGACGCCGAGCACATACCCACTGGCCGCCAGCACGATGAACAACTGATAGCCCCAAAATACAAACCATGGCGACCAGTTCCCCGCCAGACGCGCTCGACAGGTTCGCTGCACCACATGAAAAGACGTCATGATCAGAACGTTGCCGCCAAAGGCAAAGATGACGGCCGACGTATGCAATGGCCGCAAGCGGCCAAAGTTGGTCACCGACGTATCAAAATTTAAATCAGGAAAGGCCAACTGCAGGGCAATGAAAAGACCGGCGGAAAACCCGACAATCCCCCAAAACGTTGACGCAATCAGCCCGGCACGGACGATCTCATCATTATACCCGTCTTCAGCGCTAATCTTCTTTGCTAACAAATTACGTGAGATCACACAAAAAATGGCGGCCACGGCGGCGACGAAAAACACCAACCCATGGCCGTACATTGCCGGATCTTGGGCCTTCGCGGCCAACATAAGTCCTATCACGCCCGTCAATCCGATTGGGAAGGATATCAGCCAATTCATTTTTGCGGCCCTTTACTAGTGATCGTTCCGAAACAAAGACGATACGAACTCGTGCCGCGCAGCCTAAAAGAACTGCACGGTTTTGATCTTCGTGAATACAGGAAGGAATTTACGGGGAGTTTACGGATCGCGAATTGATGTAAGTCAATTCGCGATCCGAGCAGCCTTCATTTGCTGGCCAGGCGCAATCTTATTCCCTTGCAGTTAGAGTCCGGGATCGACCTCAAGGTCCAGCGGATAAATAGGCCGTCGAACATTTTTCCACGGAAACTGGCTGTAGTCGGAGGTGCAGATGCCTGGTCCCGAGATCATGACGACATCCTTCATGATCGGCTCAAATCCGGCGCGGAAGTGTTGGCGGGATTTGATCAAGATAAATTTCTTCCGAGTCGGGTCAATGCCGGCGTGGGTGAAAACGCCGAGATCATAAGGCTCGTGCCGGGTCGAACACACGACGATCTCGATACTACCAATATCGAGCACGGCTGAAACGCCGAGGTTTTCGCGGATGCCTGTATTTTTCGGCCCGGTGACGACGAACTTGCCATCGGTGATCCGCCGTACGGTCCCAGTCAATTCCAGCGGCTCACCTTTGAATCCAATGGCGGGGTAATCGGTCTGCCCGCCCAAATGCACCGTCACCTCGGCGCCGATCCCGGCGGCGACCATTTGCTCAACCGTGTCCGGGTCCCAGAAGGGCCCGGCGCAGACATCTTCAAGGCCTTGGCGGATGACTTCGGCGAGCACCACGTGAACATCTGTTGATCCTCCCGATCCGCCAACGTCACCATGGTCGGCCAATACGATGGGGCCATCAGGCATGTCCTTAGCACGGGAAATTGAATCTTCAATAGGCGTGACCGCGAAGAAGAAATCATCGCGACGATCCCAGGTCATGGTCATCAAATCCATCAACAGCGCTTGCGCCTCATTGGCCTGCTGTCGGTCGGCGACGATGACGCCGTGAACGCCGACGTGCGGAATGTCGGCGAGCGGCCAGCCACCGAGCACTGAGGCATTGAGGACCGTCCCTTCTGTTTCCGCCGCGATCGCCTTGTCCATAATGTCCTTCATGGGCTGACGCGATGGCGTCTGGCAATTCAGATGCGTGAGCAGGGGCAAAGGATGCCACAAGATTATCGGATCGACCTCGCCGGCGAGCGCCCGGATCAGGGTACGCCCGGCCCGTTGGCCGGTCTCGTAGGTATCGACGTGGGGATAAGTGCGGTATCCGGTGATCACCGTCGCATTCTCAGCCGTCGCCTTTGACATATTGGTGTGAAAATCGAAAGCCACACAAATTGGAAGGTCCGGCGCGATGGCTCGAACGCGGCTCAGCAACTCGCCTTCTGGATCATCAAAGCCTAGCGTCACCATGCCGCCGTGAAGGTCCAGGAACAACGCGTCACATCCGTCGCGGACGGCATCACAGACGGCTTCCGCGACGTGTTCGAGCACCGTGTCTTCGGCGCAGCCGCTGGGCGTCGCTTGGGCGGCGATGGCGAAGTTCAATTCGGCGCCAGCTTCTTCCGCAAGATCGATATAGGCCGCAACCGGCATATTCGTGCCCCGGTAGGCCGATATGGCGGCATCACCGGAAACTGGGCCATTGCCGCCGCTGAACCGACCAAACGATTTCAACGGTGTCTGAATTGATGAGAACGTGTTGGTCTCATGGCTGAAAACGGCGGTCACGAAGCGTTTCATGGCAGCTCTCCAAGTTCTCGTCAGG
>JABJBP010000017.1 GCA_018665815.1 Rhodospirillaceae bacterium | reverse complement strand
AACGACATTGTGACTATTAATGGTGCTCTTAGCTGGCTCACTTCCCATTTGATTACGTACATAGCTGTCATATTGGCTCATTACACCTTCATCTATGTCATGCAGGTCTTTTTTGCCAAAGAATGGGATCAGCCATTTACCCACTATCCGAAGATACGTTTCATGTATGGGTTTGCTAGCACCAACGTCTGCTAATTCTTGCAACAGTCTTTTGTAGGCATTTGCGGCTTCTAAAAACTTGCGGCCATCATCCAATGGCATGTCGTTTTTTTGACGAAATTTAAGCTCGTCATATCTGTCCATTGCACGTTGCTTTGCTTCATCTAAATCTGAAGTCTTACTGCTCTTATACTCCCAAACTCCGTCAGGTTTTTTTACACGCATCTGCCATTTGTTGGTGTTTGGGCGTAACGCAACAACAACGTCTCCGTCACGTAACGAGTGTGTGGTTTGTTTCTTAGTGTTCTTTGGCATATCACAGTTCCCTATCCAGCTTATATCACTGTATAAACTGTATAGCAACTGTATAGCGCAGTCGATCTTGCTAAAGTGTTGATTTTGTTGTGTTTTTTAAGAAAAACACTGTATTTTGAGTGTTTTTGAATCCAGCGCGTCTACCAATTCCGCCACACCCGCATCGTGAGGCTCTCAAGCGGCGGCATAATAGCCGGTGACCGGGCTTGGTCAAGCGGCGGTCACGCAGTGATTGCCGGAACCCCGACCGGCTGGTAAACAGCGCCATCTTCAATCAATGGATTTCATGCACGTGCTGAGACGCCTCTACGACTGGACCTTGGACCTGGCCGGCCATCAACATGCTTTGTGGGCCTTGTTTTTCGTCGCATTTATTGAAAGCTCGTTCTTTCTAGTGCCGCCGGACGTATTAGTGATTCCGATGGTCCTGGCGGCGCGGGCACGGGCCTGGCGGATTGCCTTGGTATGCACGGCGGGCTCCGTGTTGGGCGGGTTGGCGGGTTATGGCATCGGGGTTTTCGCCTTCGAGGAATTCGGTCGTCCGATCTTGGATTTCTATCATGCCGCTCAGAAATTCGAGGAAATCCGTGGACTTTATAACGAGCACGGCGCGTTGATCGTGTTCTCGGCGGGCTTCAGCCCCATCCCATATAAAGTGTTCACAATCGCATCCGGTGTTGCCGATATGAATCTGGTGACCTTCACCCTGGCTTCCATCGTCGGGCGCGGCGCGCGATTCTTTTTGGTCGCTTTCCTTCTTTGGAAGTTTGGCGAACCGATCAAGACCTTTATCGAGCGCTATCTAGCTCAGCTGACCCTGGCCTTCGTGGTGTTGCTGGGCGGCGGCTTCGTTTTGATCAAATTTCTGCTGTAGCGAGCCGAAACGGGCCTAAAACGAGCCTAAAAACCCTGGCGCCCAGTGCTTGGCCGACGTATATCAAAGCCATGATCAACATCCCCTCCGAGCCGCAAATAAATCGTGCCATTCCGCTAGCTTTGCTGGTCGTCGCCGTCGGCGCCTTGAGCAGCGCGTATACGGCGCAGTATGCCTTCGGTTTGGAGCCTTGCATTCTTTGCCTTTATCAACGCGTGCCTTATGCCATCGTCGGGTTGCTCGGCATCGTGGGCTATCTGGTGTCCGGCGACGCAGCCCGGCGCTGGGTCACGGCGCTCGCGGCACTTTCCTTTGCCATTGGCGCCGGACTGGCCTTTTATCATATTGGCGTCGAGCAGCATTGGTGGGCATCCGCGGCATCATGCGGCGGCGGCGACGTCAGTGGCGCAAAGGTCACCGTCGACCAATTCAAGGCCCTGTTGCAGCAAAAGCCCGAGAAAGCCTGCGATGAGATTGACTGGACCCTGTTCGGAATCTCCATGGCGACGTATAATGCCGTGGCCTCAAGCGGCCTTGCCGTTATCGCGCTGGTCGCGTGGAAACGCCTGGGAAAGACCAACGAGAAAGATCAATGAGCGCGAAGACAGCCCGCAAACCTAAGGCAGGGAAATCACCGAAGTCAGTGAAGTCCCCGGATTCCCCGGCATCCGCCAAATCCCCTGACCGGCTGCCCGGCGAGCCGACCCTTGATCAATTGGTGGACCGCGTCATTCGCGTGGATCATGCCGGCGAATACGGTGCCGTACGGATTTATGAAGGCCAACTTGCGGTATTGGGCAAGCGCGCCCCGCAGCCGGTCATCGAACATATGCTGGAACACGAAAAAGCTCATCTTGCGACGTTTGATCAATTGATTAATGAGCGCCGGGTGCGCCCGACCGCCTTGATGCCGCTTTGGCACGTCGCTGGCTTTGCGCTGGGCGCCGCCACGGCGATGATAGGCGAGAAAGCCGCCATGGCATGCACCGTCGCCGTCGAGGAAGCCATTGAAGAACACTACCTTGATCAAATCGAAGCCCTGGAGCCGCACAAAGACGAAGCGGCGCTACGCGAGACTTGCGTGAAGTTCCGTGGTGAAGAATTGGAACACCGTGAAACCGGCCTCGCCCATGGCGCTGAACAAGCGCCCGGCTATACGGCGCTTACGGGCGCCATCAAAGCAGGTTCAAAACTGGCCATCTGGCTCAGTTCCCGGGTCTGATACTTGGACGGATACCGGGTCTGGAACCGGTCCTTCAAACGTTCACTTTTGGCGCTTTCTCGACAAGCTGGTAATCACCCCGCGCCAGGTGCGGATTTCCTGCTCGGTGAGCCGTGCGCGCTGCCAAATATTGCGGATATTGCGGACCATGATGGGTCTTTTCTCAACCACCCGGAGGAACCCGCTGGCATCCAACTCGCTTTCCAGATGATCAAACAAACCTTGAAGCTCACCTTTACTCGCGGGGCGCGTCTCTTTCGGCACCGCCAACATTGATGCCGGCGTTTCATCGTCCAATTGGAACCACTCATAGCCCATGGCAAATACCGCCTGCGCCAAATTAAGCGAGGTGAACGCCGGGTTCAGTGGCACCGTGAGGACGGCATCGGCCAAGGCGACGTCATCGTTATTCAATCCCTTGGCTTCCTTACCGAATAGAATGCCGCTGGTGTCGCCGGCCTGCGATGCAGCCCGCCACCGGCCGGCGGCTTCGCGCGGTGTTAGTACATCGGTCGTCATATCGCGGGATCTGGCCGTGGTCGCATAAATATGGTTCAGATCGGCGATCGCCTCGCTGGTACTTTCAAATACCAGCGCCCGCTCAATAACCTCATCGGCGCCTGAGGCGGCGGCCACGGCGTGGCGGTTCGGCCATGCATCGCGCGGCCGGACCAGCCGGAGATCGCGCAACCCGCAATTCAGCATAGCACGTGCCGCCATACCGATATTCTCGCCCAGTTGCGGCTCAACCAATATAATCACCGGCGGTGCCACCGACCGATCAGCTTGGCGCGTATTATCGGTTCCAGCCACGCTCGCACCCTCAACCGTGATGGGGCTCGGCCCCATCGCGGAAAAGTTTATAGACAATACTGTCGCGGAGCGCGTTATAAGATGCATCGATGATATTGGTGGAAACCCCAACGGTGGACCAATGGCGGCCTTCGCCGTCTGCTGACTCGATCATCACCCGCGTCACCGCCCGCGTCCCGTCGCCGGGTGTCAAAATACGGACTTTGTAGTCAATCAGTCGCAGGCTCTCCAAGGTCGGGTAGTGACCGACCAAAACCTTGCGCATGGCTGCATCCAAGGCGTTCACCGGCCCGTTTCCTTCGGCCACGGTCATGTAAGGCTCCTTGCCGACATCCAATTTCACCGTCGCTTCCGACAGCGTGATCAGATCGCCCTTGGCATTCCAGCGGCGTTCATCGATGACCCGAAAATGCGTGCAATGAAAGTAATCCGAAACGGTGCCGAGCGTGCGCCGGGCCAGCAATTCAAAACTCGCCTCGGCACCGTCGTAGGCATAGCCGTCGAATTCTTGTTCCTTAACCAGTTCAACAAGCCGCCCGACTTTCGGGTTCTTCGGATCAATGTCCAATCCGATATCACGGAATCGGGCTAGAATATTAGAGCGTCCTGATTGATCGGAGACCACGATGTGGCGCTGGTTGCCGATGACGCCGGGTTCAACGTGTTCGTAGGTCCGCGGGTCCTTTTCCACCGCCGACGCATGCAGGCCGCCCTTGTGAGCGAAGGCCGATTCGCCGACATATGGCGCGCCGCGGTCCGGTTGGCGGTTCAAACGTTCATCGAGCATTCGGGACAGGTGCGTTAGCTTATGCAGATCTTCCTTGGATACGTTGGTTTCATAACCCATTTTCAACACCAGTGACGGAATGACGGAGATCAAGTTGGCATTGCCGCATCGCTCCCCTAAGCCGTTGATCGTGCCTTGAACCTGGCGCGCGCCGGCACGCACCGCTGCCAATGTATTGGCGACCGCATTGCCGGTATCGTTATGGGTGTGAATGCCGACCTTATCGCCCGGAATTTCGGCGCAAACCTCTGAGACGATGCACTCAACCTCGTCCGGCAACGTGCCGCCGTTGGTATCACACAACACCACCCAGCGCGCGCCGTTGTCGATGGCCGCCTTCAAACATCCCAGCGCGAATTCCGGATTGGCTTTGTAGCCGTCGAAAAAATGCTCGGCGTCAAACATCACTTCCGAAACCTTGGTTGCGGCATGCTTGACGCTGTCGGCGATCATCTGGATGTTTTCTTCCAGATCGATTTCAAGCGCCACATCGACATGAAAATCCCAAGCTTTGCCGACCATGCACACGCAGTCAGCCTTGGTGCCGAGAATAGCCGTGAGCCCGGGATCATTGTCAGCGCTTCGGCCGGGCCTTCGGGTCATCCCGAAAGCCGTCAACTTTGAACGCGTCATCGGCGGCGGGTCAGCGAAAAAGGCGTCGTCCGTGGGATTGGCACCCGGCCAGCCGCCTTCGATATAATCGATACCGACGTCGTTCAGTTCCCGCGCAATCAATGCCTTGTCGGCGGGATTGAAATCGACGCCCTGGGTCTGCGCCCCATCGCGCAAGGTGGTATCAAACAAATATATGCGATTGTCATTCATGGTGTCGTTCATGGCTCAATCAACTCTTCTGGTGATGTAACGAATAGACGGCGCAAGCCCCGGTCCCCTAATGAGAGGCCGGGCCGATAATTCGCCGATCGATCGACACCACTGCGAAAGCGTTGTTTTCCATGACCGGCGCATGATAGCCCGCCGGTTTGCCGCGTCAAGCGCCGCTACGCAGCACTTGGCCCGTTTACACGAATTCACAAGCTGGAAAAGGCTTTTGCCATCACGGCCTTGGCGGCGCAGGCTTCTAGGATTATTCTATCAATAAGCTTTTCAATGAGGAATTTTCAATTCATGCCGGATGGCGCTGAAAACGATGGAGGCACCGCTCAGGCGGCCTATGAAGCCATGCGTCAGAAGACCGAGGGCTCGAACCTCGATCCGACAACTTTGCTGGCAACCGACTATCTCAACCATTTCAATGAAATTGTCATGCTGCTGGAGATGGTCGCCGACATGCCGGAAATTCTGGAAGACGTGAAAGAATGGCAGCCCAAGTCCTATAAAGATCATTTTCGCGACAGCACCATTGCCGATCGAGGAATAGCCGTCGAGGCTTATGACGTTGTCCTTGATATCTACAAAGTTCCCTTCGAAACCACTGTTTCACAAATCAACAACACCATCCAATCCGCTGTTTCTAAGTTGGAGCGCGATCTGGAGTCAGGCAATGCAGATCTTGTGCGTGAAAATTCGACGTCATTGTCGAGAGTAATCCAGCGCCTTATGGATACGGCATCGGCAATTATCCACGGCAGTGCCCAAACTTTGGATCAATCTGAAATCGACAATCTCTTAGGAGCCTAAGGGAATATTATCGGCTTGTCGGCGATCAACCGGCAACTGGCATAGGCGTTTGGTTTTGGGCGATAAATTCATTGAATTCTGCGGCCCCCAACGGTCGACTAAACAAATACCCCTGCCCTGTATGACTGCCCAGCCCTTGCAAAAAGCGTTCGTGTTCATCAGTTTCTATGCCTTCCGCCACAATATGTAGATCAAGGTTTTGGGCCAGTCCGATAATGGCACGCGCGATGGTCACCGCGTCACGGTCGTCGGGCAAATTCATTACGAACGCCCGGTCAACCTTTAGGGTGTCGAGCGGGAAATCGGTGAGATAACTAAGCGACGAATAACCGGTGCCGAAATCATCAATCGCAACCGTTATCCCGAGCCCCCTCAAATCTTCCAATAGCGCGATGGATTTCCCCGTGTCGTCCATCATCACGCTCTCCGTTAGCTCCAATTCCAGCAATCGTGGATCGAGCCCGGATTCCTCAAGGCAAACATTCACTTTGTCCGCGATATCGGGGCGGCGCATCTGATGCGCGGAGACATTGACCCCGACGTGGATGGGTTGCCCACCGCCCCGGTTCCACTGAACGGCATGATGACAGGCTTGTTGGAGAACCCAATTGCCAATTGCCCCGATCAATCCGGCCTCTTCGGCGACCGGCACGAATTCGTCAGGTGACACCGAGCCCAGTTCTTCATTGCCCCAACGAACCAAGGCCTCGGCACCGATCACGCAGCGTGTGGCCAGATCTACCTTTGGCTGGAAGTTCAATGTAAATTCGTCATTTTCGATGGCCTGACGAAGGCCCGCTTCCAATTGCACCCAGCGCCCGATGCTCGCTGTCAGTTGTGGAGAGTAGAATTGGACGGCGTTCCGATCTCGGCTTTTGATATGATGCAGCGCCGTATCAACATTACGCAACAAATCGCGCGCGGTTTCACCGTGCGTTGGATAAAGCGCCGCGCCCACGCAAGCCGTCAAATACATTTCTTTGTCTTCAACGAAGAACGGCTGCGAAAGCGCTTACATGATGATATGGGCGGCGGCTTGGGCTTCTTCGTCACCAGCAACACCATCCAAGATGACTAAAAATTCGTCGCCACCCTGGTGGGCAATCGTGTCACAATCCCGCAAACAATGACGCAGCCGTTGACCGGTCATGCGGATAACCTCATCCCCAATCAGATGTCCACGGGTGTCATTGATGTGACGAAAATTATCCAAGTCGACGAACAAAATCGTGAAGGAGTTGCTTTTCCGCCGTGCGATTTCGATGGTTTGGCTCACCAATTCCTTAAAGGCTACCCGGTTTGGCAAATTGGTCAACGGATCACGGGTCGCCAATTCCACCAGTCGCGCCTCGACCATTTTACGCTCAGTGATGTCGTGCAGTGCACAAATGAATGTAACATTGCCATGGCGTTTCAACTGGCTCATCGTCAGCTCAATGGAAACCGTTGATCCGTCCTTGCGGATACCCATCAATTCCCTGGGCTTTGCCAATGCCGTGGACACCTCGGGTGCAGTGGGGTCGCCGGCAAGCGCCGTTTCGATCAATGGTTGTTCGCCGGCAATCAGCAATTCGATATTGTTGCCAATCAATTCTCCTGGTTCATAGTCAAAAATTTTCTCGGCCGCCGGGTTTACAGTCTCAATTGTTCCATCGTCTTCAATTGTGATGATGCCCTCGACAACAGTATTCATGATGTTGCGAACATGATCCTCGCTGGCTGCGACCCTGGAAATGGCACGGTTTCTTTCGGTCACGTCCCGCGCAATCAACATCACTGCACCGGCTTCGCTATCGTCGCCGGGTTCACTCGTGTCGGGATGGTCATAAGGGATCGCCGCAAGTTCAACATCGACCTCCCCCCCACCGGGCCGACATAGTTTTAACGGCAGCCGCGTCGTCCGGTCCGTCAATTTTTCGAGACCATCCGAGATCAACATCTTAAAATCCGCATGGACGAAGTCAGCGAATGCCCGCCCGATTAACGCATCCGCCGGCCATGTCCCCAACAAATTCGCGCCGGCTGGGTTAATTCTAAGAATTTGACCGTCACGGCAAATTCCAATGAGATCCGGCGCCAATTCGAACATATGCCGAAAATCCTCGACCGATTTCTCAATTTGTTCGAACCGTTGACGTTCGAGAACGTCGTTTAAGATTTCCAACATCTGCCGGCCAGAGCCGCAGATATCCGAAATATAATTGCGGTATCGTTTGTTTTCGACAGGTCCGAAAATTCCCTGTTCCATCATGTCGGCGAAACCGATGATGGAATTGAGAGGCGTGCGGAGGTCATGGCTAAGGGTTTCAAGCAAAATTCGGTTCGCCTGATTAGCAGCCGCGAGACGGGCCTCAAGGTCTGCTTCTTTCGCTGGATTTGGTAAATATGTTATCATATCTTTAGCCCTATTAATCATAAAGATAACATATCAAAAGATATATATACAACTAGATTCAATTGCCCGCGCTAATAATCAAGAACCATTGGCCCACGGAAATCCGCGTCCTAATCAGGCAAGAACATCCAACCGCTCCAATCGGAGATCCACGAACTGCCGAATGTGAGAGAAATTTCCAGTCTTCGCATCCAAGGCTCCTTTCGCGCCGATGTCACCACTAGGCCCGCCACCCAGCACGCCATTCAAAATGCCAAGCACGCCAATGCGATGAATGTCACCGAATTTCTGGACCTGCGCCGTCGGATGAGCCGCCAAGGCATCATTACAATCGACGCGCATATTGATGAGATCAGTGATCGCTCTCGGGTCACGCTCAAGGGCTTCGTTAAGGACCTCAACAGCCTTGGTAATGGGATCGCTCACGGCCAGCCTCCTACTGGACTAATCAAACACCTAACCGCATTCGCGGTGGAACACGGTTCTTTCCACGCTATCGGATTTCGCGCGGTCATGGTAGCCTCCGGCCATGCCGAACGAGATCATACTGCTGTCTGGCGACGTTGAAGGATCACACCTAGGCGGCGTCCTCCGCGAACACAATCCGAACCTCAAGGTTATTTATGTCGCCGAGCCCGAGGCCTTGCGGGATGCTTGCCTGGCGCCGGGCGCCGGGATGCGCCGGCTGATCGCCTTTTGCACGTCGGTGATCGTCCCCTCGGATATACTGAGCGCGGTTGATGGGCCGGCCTACAATTTTCATCCGGGCCCACCGACGTATCCCGGCACGCATGTCGCCGGATTCGCAATTTACGACGGCGCGACAAAGTTCGGCGCGACGGTCCATGAAATGGAAGCGTCGGTCGATTCCGGCGCCATTGTCGGCGTCGATTGGTTCGATATCCCGGACGGGCTTCGGTTTGCAGATTTGGAGATATTAGCGTACCGGTCGCTTGTTCAACTGTTCCTGGACTTGGCACCGGCATTGGCCACCGATGATGCCCCGTTGCCGACGTTGGATATGGCGTGGGCCGAAAAGACCACAACCAATAAAGATGCCGAACGGATGCGCGAAATTGACGACACCATGAGCGAAGAAGAAATCAAGCTGCGGTTCCGTGCTTTCGGTTGAAGCCGCCGATCAATCAGAAATCAGCCGCGCCGCCATGTCGTTCCACCGGCGCTATCTTCAAGGATAATGCCCTGTTCTGCCAATTCGTCACGAATGCGATCCGAGGCCGCAAAATCCTTATTGGCGCGGGCCTGCGTCCGCTCTGTGATCAAGGCGTCGATGGCGGCATCGTTCAATCCATCGACGTCAATGGTAGTCTTCGGCGGCTGCCATTTGAACCAATCATCGGGGTCGTGTTGAAGCAGCCCCAGTAGATTGGCACCGGCTCGAAACGCGCCCGCGTCAGCGCCGGCCAGTTTATGAAGTTCGGCGATGGCCAATGGCGTATTGAGATCATCGCTTAACGCAGCGGTTATGCCCTCAGGCACTTGCGCTTTGCTATCGGCCCCACCTTCAATCAAGCGGTACCAGCGATCCAATGTGCGGCGCGCCTCGGCAATGCCCGACTTGGTGAAATCCAAGGGTTGGCGGTAATGCGTTTGCAACAACAATAACCGAATGGCTTCGCCCGGAAACTCTTCCAGCAGGTCATGCACGGTGTAGAAGTTACCCAATGACTTCGACATCTTCTCGCCTTCGCTCATCAAATAACCGTTATGCATCCAGTATTTGGCAAAGGCATCGCCACCGAGCGAACATTTGGATTGGGCTATCTCATTTTCATGGTGCGGGAAGATTAAATCCTGGCCGCCGCCATGAATATCAAATCGCGCGCCGAGATGCTCCAGGCTCATAGCCGAGCACTCGATATGCCAGCCCGGGCGCCCCCGCCCCCAGGGGCTGTCCCAACCGGGGATATCGGGATCTGACGGTTTCCAAAGGACGAAATCCTGCGCGTCTTTTTTATAGGGCGCCACATCGACCCGCGCGCCGGCGACAATTTCGCGTTTATCCAATTTCGAAAGCCGGCCGTAATCTGGCATTGAGGGCACGGAAAACATCACATGGCCTTCCGCCGGATAAGCATTTCCCTTGGCGATCAGATCCTCGATCATCGCAATCATCTGCGGCACGTGATCGGTAGCGCGGGGTTCTTGGTCGGGAGGGAAAGCCCCCAATTGGGCCATGTCGGCATGGAATATGGCCGCCGTTTCCTGGGTGATTTCGCGGATATCACGGCCAGATTCCTGGGCCCGTGCGTTGATTTTATCATCCACGTCAGTGATGTTGCGGGCGTAGGTGACTTTCGGATAAAGCCGGCGCAACAGGCGCACCAAAACATCAAACACCACCACCGGGCGGGCATTGCCGATGTGGGCGTAGTCGTACACCGTCGGTCCACAGACATAGAGCTTCACATGACCGGGGTCGATGGGCTCGAAATCGACCCGCTGGCGGCTCAGGGTGTCGTGGATGCGCAGCGTCATACGTCGCCCCGAAAGCGATTGGTGATCGGGTACCGGCGATCCCGACCGAAGGCGCGGCGTGTTGTTTTGACCCCGGGGGGCGCCTGGCGGCGTTTGTATTCAGCCATGTCCAGCATTCGCCAAACCCGCTTTACCGTTTCGGTGCCATGCCCTCGCACCGCGATGTCGGGCAATGCGAGATCCTCTTCGATGAGGCAGTGCAGGATGTCATCCAACTCATCATAAGGCGGCAGGGTGTCCTGGTCCGTTTGATCGGGCTTCAGCTCGGCCGTTGGCGCCTTGGTGATGATCCGTTCCGGGATCACGCGGCCATCAGGGCCCAATGCATCAGTAAGAGCAATGGCGGCGGCTTCACCATTGCGCCAGTTCGAAAGCTCATAAACGGTCGTCTTGTAGACGTCTTTCAGGACTGAATAGCCACCACACATATCGCCATAGAGTGTCGCATAACCCACCGACATCTCTGATTTGTTGCCCGTCGATAAAACCATGGACCCGAACTTGTTGGAGATCGCCATCAACGTCAGGCCACGGGACCGGGCTTGGACGTTTTCTTCGGTGGTATCCGCTGATTGACCCTGAAACTGGTTTTCCAGCATCGTTTTGAAAGCATCCATGGCCGGCTCGATGCTCACTGTATCCAGCCGCACCCCTAGCAATCCCGCGCATTCGGCGGCATCGTCCAGGCTGTCCTGTGAAGTAAAGGGTGATGGCATCATCACGCAATGCACCCTGTCAGTTCCCAAAGCATCGGCGGCGACGGCGGCCGACAAGGCGCTATCGATGCCCCCGGACATGCCGATAAGGACGCCGGGAAACCGGTTCTTGTTCACATAATCGCGCAACCCCAGGACCATGGCACAGTAGGTTGCCAAGAGGATATCGCCACCAATGGCCGTTGGCCCGGCATCGCAGGTCCACGAATCGCCGGTTCGGCGCCATTCGGTGATCAACACTTCATCAACAAAGGATGGCGCCTTGGCGCGCAGGCTACGGTCGGCGCCCAGCACGAATGACCCGCCATCAAATACCAGCTCATCCTGGCCGCCGACCAAGTTCACATAAATTAGCGGCAAATCGGATTCGGTGATCCGGGCGACGGCATAATTCAGCCGGTCATCCAGTTTGTCGGTCTCAAAGGGTGAGCCATTGATGACACAGAGAATTTCAGCACCCGATTCATCCAAACATTCCGCAACATCGGGAAACCACATGTCCTCACAAACCATGGCACCGATGCGCACGCCACGAAACGCGATCGGCCCCGGTAGCGGCCCCGCGGCAAATACCCGCTTTTCATCGAACACCCCGTAATTCGGCAATTCGTGCTTGAACCGCACCGCAGCGATCTCGCCTGCGTCGAGCAATAACAATGCGTTATATAAGACGCCATCCGAACGCCAGGGCGCGCCCACCAACAATCCCGGGGCACCATCGGCCGTCGACGCCGCTAGGGCAGCGACGGCGTCTTCGACGGCATTTTGAAATGCCGGCTTCAACACCAGATCTTCAGGTGGATAACCGCTGATTGCCAATTCGCCGTAGACCACAAGATCGGCACCGGCTTGGGCTGCTTCCGCGGCGGCCGCGCGAATGCGCTCAACGTTGCCAGTCAAGTCGCCAACGGTTGGGTTGATCTGGGCCAGGGCAATGGTCAGATGATTGGTCATGGCCTGGGTGTAGCGGCGCCCCCCAGGGCTGTCAATGTGCTGGCATCGGCATGGTCGCCGGGCCTTAAAGGCGATTTGGCGCATCGCATCAGAATCATTCCAATCGTAGTGGAAATCTTGCGACGGGCATCCTATGCTAGGCGAATCATGGTACGCTGACGCAAAAACACAGAAGTGCTCCTGACGGGCGACAAAGTCGACCCGCGTGAACGCTTTAGCACCAAGACCGATGACGCGCCACCGCCCGCCCGCGCCGAAATTCTAATCCCCGATGCCGACGGCAAATACCGTAAGTCCGAGGTCGGGGGCGTCGACCATTCCACCACTTCCCAACCGCCCCCGACACCTCCGGCCGAAGACCTGCCGGAGAAAGAAGACGACGCGTCGGTTTCGATAGACCAACGGGCCCGGAAAAAACCGAAAGTCATTGATGCCCGGCAAGATCCCGGCAAGGCAGAGACATGGGAAACCGAGCAAATAGGGGGAGGTCACGCGCGTGGCGGCACCGCATGGGCGGACGACGAGGCTGGGGCCAGCCGTGGCGAACAAAGCATGATGATGCCCGACGCCGAGCCCGCGCCGGAAGTTACGGACGTTCCGGAAAGACCAGCACCGGAGGTCATCGAGGCGGCGACGCCGAAAAAACCCAACCGAAACCGGCGCCGAAGAAAGTGCCACGTCCCCCAACCGCCAAAGAGCAAAGCAAGGTTCTGGCGGAAACCGTCGTCACTTCAATGGTTGACCGTGTGCGCGAAGAAGCCCTGAAGAAAGGCTCGCTGACTGTCGACGACATCGACGCCATGAAAGGCGAGTTTGACAAACAGGCGGCGGCCCTCACCGAAACCTTTGAGCAATCCTTTGAAGATTATGTCAAAGCCCGTGAACGCGCTGATTGGGATCAAAAACGCGACTACCCCTTCGACCGGATTATCGTCAAACGCTTCTCACCGTTGTTCAACGAAACCGACATGTCGCGGTTTGACCGAGTGTCGCGCCGCATGCTGCCCGGGTTCTTCATGGCCCTAAGCATGATGTTGGGCCCCGAAGAGGTTGATGAATACCAGGAAAAAGCCCGGATGATCGTTGGCCGGCTCCGCGAAGACCTGGGCGATAGCTTCGACTGGGAAGATGTATATGCGGACCGCGATGGCCGCATGCTGGCGCTTGATGCGCTGGTCGGGATTGCTGTTCAGTTCGAAGATTTCGAGCGCCGCTCCGAATGGATTATCGATTTGATTAACGGCCATCTGACCTCGGCAACGGATTCAGACCGGGCCGACGCAGGGTGGGAAATGGGCCCGGCAGCTGTCAAAAATTTCCTCGGGGCATTGTTGGCCGATCTCAGACGTGCGCTGGACAGCAAATCCGGCAAAACCCGCATTATCAAGCGTCATGGCGCCGACGTGATCCGGACCATCAATAGCGTCTTCCGTCAGATCGACGCCTAGACTATCAAACGGCGGTGCCGCCGACCGTCAATTCATCAATTTTCAATGTCGGTTGACCAACACCCACGGGGACGCCTTGACCGTCTTTTCCGCACGTCCCGATACCGGGGTCCAGCTTCATGTCATCGCCGACCATCGATACCTTGGTCAAAACATCGGGCCCGTTGCCGATCAGCGTCGCGCCTTTCAATGGCTGCCCGACTTTGCCATTTTCGATCCGGTAAGCTTCTGTGCATTGAAAAACGAACTTGCCCGACGTGATATCAACCTGTCCGCCGCCGAACGACACCGCATAAACACCATCATTGACCGAGCCGATGATTTCTTCGGGATCCAGATCGCCGGAGAGCATGTACGTATTGGTCATTCGTGGGATCGGCGCATGGGCATAACTTTCACGCCGACCGTTTCCGGTCGCGGCGACGCCCATGAGCCGCGCGTTCATCCGGTCCTGCATGTAACCTTTCAAGATACCGTCCTCAATCAGCACAGTATTTTGAGACGGCGTGCCTTCATCGTCGACGCTGAGCGATCCGCGACGGTCATCAATCGTGCCGTCATCGACCACGGTAATGCCCGGCGCGGCGATACGCTCCCCCATGAGGCCCGCGAAGGCTGACGTTTTCTTGCGGTTGAAATCGCCCTCCAGGCCATGCCCGATGGCTTCGTGCAGAAGGATGCCCGGCCACCCGGGGCCAAGAACAACCGGCACTTCACCGGCGGGTGCAGGGGTAGAATCCAAATTCACCATGGCTTGACGCAGCGCCTCGTTCACCGAGGCCTTCCAGATTTCCGGTTTTAGGTAGTGATCATAAAGCGTCCGCCCACCAGTGCCGTCGTTTCCCATTTCCATGCGGCCGTCTTTCTCAACTACCACGGAAATTCCCAAACGCACCAAGGGCCGGATATCAGCAGCTCGCGCGCCACCGCCGCGGATAATCTGGATCGCCTGCCATTCGCCGCTGAGCGTCGCCGTCACTTGCTGGACGCGCTCATCCAGTGATCGTGCATAAGCATCCATTTCCGCCAACAGGTTCAATTTATCGTCGAAAGGAAGCAGGCCCAAAGGGTTGTCATCGCTATAAAGGCTCGTATTAGTACCGCCCGGCGCTTCGGCAAGCGTACCGTCATGGCCGCGCGTCACAGCCTTGACCGATTGCACGGCGCGTTTCAGCGCCGCCTCGCTCAAATCCGACGCATGGGCGTATCCCGTGGCTTCGCCGGACACCGCCCTGAGGCCAAATCCCTGCGCCGTATCGAAGGCCGCGCTTTTAACCTTGCCGTCATCCAACACAACACTTTCCGACTGCCGGTACTCAAGAAACAGTTCACCATCATCGGCACCGTGGAGCGCATCATCAACCAACCCCTCGACACGATTGCGGTCGAGCCCGGCACGGTCAAAAAACAACTCGTCGGTGGCACTGAAATCAGTCATTGGACATTCCCTGGAAATCGGAGTAGAAGCCGCAGCCATCCGGGGCAAAGGCGCGCCGGTAGCCCTATTCAATGAATATAGGGATCGCCAGCCCAATTGGCGAGAGGCACCATGTTCAAAGAGCATCCTTTACGGGCCGAATTGGCGGCGGAGTTGCATGCCCGCCCGCATGGTATCGCGCGGGCGCCGGCGGAAGTATCCCACTTAGCTGTCCACAATGGCGAAACCGCGAAGCAAGCCGACCTTGATCACCTGACAGCATTGTGTAGCCATTTCAAAATCGCGCCCCCGGCCAAGGATGCGACCCTGTTTGCTTGTGACATGGGGCCCTTCCGGCTGAAATGGGAACGCCATACGGAGTTTTCGGCATACACTTTTATTGCCGAGCGGCCTTTCGAACGGCCATTT
>JABJBP010000155.1 GCA_018665815.1 Rhodospirillaceae bacterium | reverse complement strand
TAAATAGTTGGGAATATGTAATTTTTTAGAAGTTAGCACTCGTTCAGTGCGAGTGCCAATGAGATGGACCTGAATTGCTGGGATGTCAAGCGACGTCGGGGGATTGTGGGAAGATTTCATGGGAAATTGTTTGGGGGAAATTGGGTGGGGGATGACGACGCCTGTTTACTTTCTGACCCGGCACCGTCTCTCACCCATCCCATCCCCACAAAAAAAAAGGTCCGACCGTTTCAGGCCGAACCTTGTAACAGGAGGTTCCCATCGAGAAAGCGGGGGTGATGGGGCGGGAACGAGGTCTGCGTTTATCAACGCTCGGTCAGTGTATTAAAATTTGATAGTATACACAACATAGATTTTCGTTAAGGTTGTGTTTTTAAACGTAAACCTGATGGCGGACCGGAAATGATCGTTCGGACGCGGTGTCTGGTGTCCGGCAGGCTCAGGGCGGGCACGGGGGCAAGCACCGGGCAAGCACAGGGCAGGCGCCACCAAGTCGATGTTTGGCCAGAGTATAACAAGAAGGATTGGAAATGAGCACACTCTCGGTGGTTTCCCACGCAGATTGGCTCGCGGCGCGGCGCGAATTGTTGGCGAAGGAGAAAGAATTTTCGCGGCTGCGCGATGAGCTGTCCGCCCGGCGCCGGGTGCTGCCGTGGGAGAAGGTCGAGAAGGCTTATGTGTTTGAGGGCCCGGGCGGCGACGAGAGCTTGGTGGAGTTATTCGGCGATTGCTGTCAGTTGATCGTCTATCACTTCATGTTCGGGCCAGATTGGGAGGAGGGGTGCAAGGCGTGCTCTTTTTTGACTGATCACTTTGGCCCGGCGCTCACGCACCTGAACAACCGCGACGTGACGCTGATCGCTGTGTCGCGGGGGCCGTTGGAGAAACTCCAGGCGTTCCGCGAACGCATGGGCTGACCAATCAAGTGGGTGTCATCGCTGAACAATGATTTTAATGGCGATTACGGCGTATCCTTCAGCCCCGAAGACATGGCGGCGGGTGAAGTCGACTACAACTATGCCACCGGGCCGTTTCCTGTGAGTGAGGGCCCGGGGATCAGCGTTTTTGCGAAGGATGGCGGCGGCGATGTGTTTCACACCTATTCCAGCTATGCCCGTGGCCTCGATATGTTCATCGGCACCTATCATCTGCTGGATATCGTGCCGAAGGGCCGTGATGAAGCGGAACTACCGTTTTCGATGGATTGGGTCCGCCATCACGACCGCTATGGGGATTGAGGGGACATGCCTTGGCACCAGGCGATGGATGCCGGTGATCAACTGAACTTGGCGTAGACTTTTTGCAGGCCGGCTTTCAGAGCTTGTCCCGTGGCGCCGCCATCGCCTTGCAGCTTCTCCTTGATGACCATTTGCATGCCCGCCAGGTGGGCGCGGATGGCGTCAACCTGTTCGGGGCCTGCGGTTTCGAATTTGTCGACCATGCGGTAGAGCTGATCGCCGATGGACGAGATCAGATCGTATTCAAAGGTGCCGCCCATGGCGCGGACCTCGTGGACGATGTCATGAAAGGCCTGTAGGTCCTCGGCGGGCGAGGCGGAGCTGCCTTCGAGCTTGGCCAAGGCCCGGTCCAGCATTTTTAAATCTTCCGTGACCCCGTCGACATACTGCGCGCCAAGATTGGCGACGATTTGTTTGTCGGTACGGTCCAGATTCTGCGCCGAAACCGCGTTCGGGCCGCCCACGGTAACCTTGTTGGCGATGGTATGCGGCGGCATGAAAATTTCGACTTTGTCGGGCGTGACGGTCAATTGACGTCCCCTAGGTGAATACAGTGGTATTCGTAAATTGAATAAGACTTAGCATTATTCAATGGCTAATGGCGATTATAATTCCCGGCGCATTACTGCATAGGGGCATCATCCGGTATTTGATCCGCATGGTCATGACACTCTGTCCTCCCCGTGGATGTCGAAAGGCTGGCAATTCCCGACCCCTTTCTGTAGTTTTTCAGCTACTCGCGGGGGTGGGACGCCGTGATTTTGAATGTGGCGAAATATTCAACGGTGAATGAGTTAATGACGGATCGGGTGCAGTCGGGCGGACTTCAGATCGCCAAGGTTCTTTTTGATTTCATCAACGATGAGGCCCTGCCGGGCACCGGGGTCAGTGGCGAGACTTTCTGGGTTGCGTTGGACGCGTTGGTCTACGACATGGGGCCGAAGAACCGGACGCTCTTGGACACCCGTGATGCGTTGCAGGCGAAGATTGACGCTTGGCACCTGGAGCGGCGTGGGCAGGAATTCGATGCTGCCAGTTACAAAACCTTCCTCAGCGATATCGGCTATCTGGTGGCTGAAGGTGCCCCATTCACTATTGGTACTGACAACGTGGATGAAGAGTTTGCACATATTCCGGGCCCGCAGTTGGTGGTGCCGGTGACCAACGCGCGCTATGCGCTGAATGCGGCGAACGCGCGCTGGGGTAGCCTTTATGACGCGCTCTACGGCACGGATTCCATCAGTGACGAGGGTGGCGCTGAACGCGGCGGCGCCTTCAACACAAAGCGCGCCGAGAAAGTCATCGCCTGGGTCCGTGATTTCCTTGATTCCGCCGCGCCCTTGGCGTCGGGCTCGCACGCCGATGCGCGCGCTTACGCGGTTGTCGACGGTGCCTTGTCGGTGACGCTCGGTGAGGAATATGTGGTGGGCTTGGCCGAACCCGGCAAGTTCCAAGGCTTTAATGGCGACGCTGCGGCACCAACAAATATCTTGCTCTGCAACAATGGCTTGCATATCGATATCGTCATCGACCGGAGCCACCCCATTGGCACGGCCGACTTCGCTGGCGTTGCCGACGTGATTTTGGAATCCGCGGTGACGACGATCGTCGATTTGGAAGATTCCGTCGCCGTCGTCGACGCCGACGACAAGGTCGAGGCTTACCGCAATTGGCTGGGCTTGATGAAAGGTGACTTGGAAGCAGACTTCGACAAGGGCGGCGAAACGGTCGCCCGGCGGCTCAATGATGACAGATCATATTCCGCCGCTGGCGGCGGCGAGCTGACCTTGCACGGGCGCTCGGTCATGCTGGTCCGCAATGTTGGCCCGCTGATGTATACGCCGGCGATACTGGACAGCGCCGGCAATGAGATCGCCGAAGGTATCTTGGACGCCATGGCCTCAATCATGATCGCTATGCATGACGTGAACCGCTCAGGTGGCCGCGCCAACAGCCGTGCGAAGTCCGTCTACATCGTCAAACCGAAAATGCATGGGCCCGATGAGGTCGCCTTCGCCAATGAGCTGTTTGGCCGGGTCGAGGACGCGCTGGGGCTGGCCAGCAACACGGTCAAGATGGGCATCATGGACGAGGAGCGCCGGACCACAGTGAACCTGTTTGAATGTATCCGCGCCGCCAAGGACCGCGTCGCGTTCATTAACACAGGATTCCTGGACCGTACCGGCGACGAGATCCACACAAGCATGGAAGCCGGGCCCATGGTCCGCAAAAACGCGGTTAAAGAAACGCGCTGGATTGCGGCGTACGAAGACTGGAACGTAGATATCGGGCTGGCTTGTGGCTTGCAGGGCAAAGCCCAGATCGGCAAGGGCATGTGGGCGATGCCCGATATGATGGCGGAAATGCTGAAAGCCAAGCTCGGCCACCCCATGGCCGGCGCGAACACGGCCTGGGTGCCGTCGCCGACCGCGGCGACGCTGCATGCGACGCACTATCATCATGTCGATGTATTCGCCCGCCAGGACGAGTTGAAAACCCGTGACCGTGCCAGCCTGGACGATATCCTAACCATCCCGCTCGCCGACCGCCCGAATTGGGAGCCCGCCGAGGTTCAAGCCGAGTTGGACAACAACGCACAGGGAATTTTGGGATATGTCGTGCGCTGGATCGACCAGGGCGTCGGGTGTTCGAAGGTGCCGGATATCACCGACGTGGGTTTGATGGAAGACCGCGCGACATTGCGCATTTCCGCCCAGCACATCGCCAACTGGTTGCATCACGAGGTCTGCACCGAAGCCCAAGTGATGGAAACCATGCAACGCATGGCCGCCGTCGTCGACGGCCAAAATGCCGGCGATCCCGAATACCGCGCCATGGCGCCGGCCTGCGACGGTGTGGCTTTTCAAGCCGCCTGCGATCTGGTCTTCAAGGGCCGCGAGCAGCCGAACGGGTATACGGAGCCGGTACTTCATGCCCGACGCCTGGAAGCGAAGGCAGACGCCCAGATCCAATCAGCGGCTTGATCTAAGGTGACTGATGCGCCCTAAATGGGCGCCATGAAAACACTCATCATCGGAGCCGGGATCGGCGGTTCGGTACTGGCGCTGGGGCTGCAACGCGCCGGCATGGATTTCCAACTGCTGGAACAGGCCGAAGCGTTCAAGGAAATCGGCGCCGGCATTCAGCTGAGTTCCAATGCCGTTAAAGTCCTGGACCGGTTGGGGCTCACCGACGCCTTGCCTAAGTTCTGCGTTGAGCCCGACGCGCACAAGTTTCAGGACTGGTCCACCGGCGAGACTATTCTGCGGACACCGCTCTGCCCCGATGTCTTGGACGTCTTCGGCGCGCCGTACTATCACGCCCACCGCCCCGACCTGATTGCCGCGCTGACCGAGGGGCTGGACCCGGACCGCGTGCACTTCGGTAAGCGTGTTACTGAAGTCGGCGAAGATGGGGACGGCGTTTGGGTGAAATGCGCTGACGGCGAGGAATTTCGCGGCGACGTGTTGATCGGCGCCGACGGTATCCACTCCGTGGTCCGCGACAGCGTGTGCCAACACGCCCCGGCACGCCGGTCCGGCTATGTCACTTGGCGCGGCGTCATCGATGCCGCCGACGTTGCCGATCTCGATGTGCCGATCTCGTCTTACATCGTCATGGGGCCGAAACTGTCGTTCGTGTTCTATTACGTCGGCGGGGCGAAGCGCATCAACTGGCTGGCCATGGGCCAAACCGACGATGAAAAGAAGGAATCCTGGTCGCAGACGGCAACCAAGGATGAGGTCCTGGCCGCTTTCGACGGCTGGTACGAAGTCCCCCGACGCTTCATTGAGGTTACCGACCAGCCCTTCGTCACCGCGCTGCACGACCGCGACCCCTTGGAGACCTGGATCAACGGCCACATCGCGCTCATGGGCGACGCCGCCCATGCCATGCTGCCCTATCACGCGCAAGGTGCCGGGCAGTCCATCGAAGATGCCTGGGTGTTATTGCGGTCACTCGAGTTGGGCGCCGACGCCCCGGCCAAGGGCTTGCGGCGTTTCGAAGCCCTTCGCAAAGATCGCGCCGACCGAATGATCCAGCATTCCCGTGACGCCGAGCGCTGGTATCACATGTCCGAACCCGCCGACGTGGAGAGCCGCAACGCACGCTTTCGCCGCTATAACGAAGACGCCGCGAAATTCACGCCCCAACAAATCTGGCTTTATAGTTACGATGCCGAGCAGGCGGCGCTGGGCACGGACGAAGACTGGCGCGCCCTACCGGCTTGGTGAACGTAAAACAATGTTTGGTTAGGCACTCACCGCGATAATCCAGCGTTCCTGCAATTGATGTCCGTTGTCACAGGGTAAAGCAGACGGGCAATTGCTGGTGTGCCAACTGCGCCTTCTGACCCTTCCCGGACATCAGCCATGAATTTGTGTAGGCTTTTGCGAGGGTGCCTCATGTTGTCTGCCTTTCTTCCGTACTTTTGTTGCGGGGTCGAATGGCAGGTATTACGAAGCGTCAGAGCAGCCAGTCTGGCGGATGAGGCTTGGCCTCAATTCGTTGCCATTTCGATGTACATTTCACGAAGTCGATTGGTCAGTGGACCGGGGGCTCGATTGCTAATTATATGACCGTCGATCTCAACTACGGGCAGCACGAAAAATGATGAACCTGTCGCAAACACCTCAGCCGCATCATATGCTTCTTGGGGCGTGAACGAGCGTTCTTCGATGGGAAGTTCGGCTTCTTCGGCAAGTCGGAGGACAGCGCTACGCGTGATGCCGTGCAAAATATCGGTACTCAAATCCCGTGTCACCAATGTCCCCTCCATCGTCACGATAAATGCGTTCGTCGATGTTCCTTCTGTAACGTAGCCATTGTCCACCATCCATGCGTCGTTGGCGCCTGCTTTTCGGGCGGCGTGTTTTGCCATGGCCTGCGGAAGCAAGGCGATCGACTTAATGTCGCGTCTTTGCCAGCGGATGTCTGGGACCGTAATGATGGAAGCCCCTTTGGTTGCTAACGGCGACTGAAGGAGATTTTTCGCCTGGGTGAACATCGTCAGAGTAGGGGAGATATCTTCCGGCCAAAGAAAATCGCGTTCGGCCACGCCTCGCGTTATTTGCAGATAGATGATGCCTTCCTTAAGGCCGTTTCTTTCAATGAGTTCGTTCTGGACTCCCTCGATCTCATGATTGGACAGAGGTGATCTCAAATCGAGTTCGCCGAGCGATCGTTCAAGGCGCCGCAGATGCCCCTCATTATCGATCATCTTGCCGTTAATGACGGCTGAAACTTCGTAAACGCCATCTGCGAACAAATAGCCTCGATCCATGATCGATATCTTGGCTTCGCTCTCGGGGACAAACTCTCCGTTAATGTAGACAGTCCGTGACATGGTAATCTCCCGGATCGAAATTAGGGGCAGTCAAATGAATTAGACCTAGCACCGACGTATAGACTGTGCCCGAAAACCGCCCTCTATTCCTCAAATCCAAACAACCGTGCCGGATTATCAACCAGGATTTTTTGGCGCAGCGCTTCGTCCGGCACCCAATCGGCTAGCAAATCCACGAGATCACCGTCGTTGACCATGGGGATATCGAGGTGCGGGTGCGGCCAGTCGGTGCCCCAGACGACAGTGCCGGGGTTGGCGGCGACCAGGGCCTGGGCGAAGGGCAGGTTGTCGGCGAACGGCATGCCGTCGCCTTGAGTGGTCCGGTAGGGGCCCGACAGTTTGACCCAGGTGCGGCCGTCGCGGCGCATCGCCAACAGGTCCTGGAACGGGGCTGCGTCCAATCCCAGCTTCGTCGACATGTGGCCCAGGTGATCGAACAATAAATCGATCGGCAGTTTGGCGAGGCGGGGCAACGCGCCGTGATAATTCGCGATGTTGGCCAGGAACTGCAGGTGCCAGCCCATGGGGGCGATCATATCCGCCAGGCGTTCGATGCCGTCCATGGCCGCCGCGCCGTCGAATTGCAGATTGATCCGGGCACCGCGCACGCCGGCGTCGTGGAGGCGGATCAGGTCGGCTTCCGTGTAGCCATCGGGCAATGCCGCGATACCGCGAAATCGGCCGTCGGATTGGACGAGGGCGTCGAGCATGGCGGAGTTGTCGGTGCCATGGATGGATGACTGCACCAGGCACGCACGTTCGACGCCGATGGTATCAAGCATCTTGCGGTACTTGTCATAGGGTGCTTCCGGTGGCTCATACGTGCGCCCGGCGTCATAGGGGAAACGGTCGGTGGGCCCGAACACATGGGCGTGGCAATCACACGCCTTCGCCGGCACCGTGATCTTGGGCGTGCGGGTATTCGGATCGGGGGCTTGACAGCCGGGCAGGGTGCCGTCTTCAGAGATGCTCATGGGGAAACGTCCTCGGTTCGCCGTTGGATTTACGAAATCCTCGTTTTTGCCCTATAGCTGGAAATCATAACCCGAATTTCAATTAGGGTATCTTTATGGCCGGTTTTGAGCGCGTCGCAAACATCCTTGTGGTCGAGGACGACAAGGAAACGGTGGAGATCACGTCGCGCGCGCTGGGCAAGGGGGCGGTTGGCGGGCGACCATAGCGCTGTCCATGGAAGACGCCTTGATGGATTTCGACCGCATCAAGTTCGACTTGGTGGTCACTGATATTTTCATGGCCGGCATGGGGGGGATCGAAGGCATTCAGCGGATGCGCGAAATTCGTCCCGATGTGAAAATTTTGGCGACGTCGGCGGGCTATTCGGAAATGTCGCCGGGCGCCGCGCTGAAGGCGGCGGAAAAGATCGGTGCCGATGCGATCCTGCCGAAACCTTTCGCGCTGGATGAGCTTCGCCGCACCGTGGCTGTCCTGTCGGATGAAGGGAACGAAGAGAGTGATGGCGCCTAACAGTTAGGCCATCGCACCCGAAGGAGCTACCCATGCCGAACGCTACATTGCTGTTGGGGTTTATCGCCGCCGCGCTTGTCGTGCTCATCATTCCCGGGCCGGGTGTTCTCTATGCCGTGGCCAGAAGCCTC
Organism: Rhodospirillaceae bacterium; assembly: GCA_018665815.1. Lineage (GTDB taxonomy): Bacteria > Pseudomonadota > Alphaproteobacteria > Rhodospirillales > Casp-alpha2 > UBA3470. The sequence goes on along the minus strand of JABJBP010000155.1, from coordinate 7,282 downwards.
AGTCAGGGGCGCCGCGCGGGTTTGGTGTCGGCGTTGGGATTGTCGACGGGCGCACTTGTTCACGTTGCCGCGGCGGCGGTGGGATTGTCGGCTATTTTGCTCACGTCGGCGACGGCGTTTGGCATCGTGAAATTATTGGGCGCCAGTTATTTGATCTACTTGGGGCTGAAGACCCTGTTCGCCCGCCAGCCGATGGTCGCCATGGAGGCGGTCGCGCCGCACACGTTGCGGCGTTTATTCATCGACGGCGCCGTGATCAGCGTGTTCAACCCGAAGATTGCCGTGTTCTTCCTGGCCTTCCTGCCGCAATTCGTCGATCCCACCGCCGGGCCCGTGGCGGCGCAATTATTGGGCTTGGGGTTGATCTATGTTGCCTTGGCGCTGATGACCGACGGCACCTACGTGCTCCTGGCCGGCGCGGCCTACGCCCCTGGCTCGGTGGCCGCCTATTGCAGGGCCCGATGCCGCGTTATGTCTGCGGCAGTTTGTATATCGGTCTGGGCGTCAACACGGCGCTGACGGGCCGACAAAGTTAACTCACCCGCCGACGGGATCGTAATCCGGTTTCCCTTGTTCAACGAAGCTCTCGATCTTCGCCGCGATGAACCCCGGTCGGGTTGAGACCGCCTGCCACCATGCGCCGGCGTTCGGGAAATTCGCGCAGTCAAACGCGCCCGCGTCGAGTTCTTCCAGGCGCTTGGCATAGGGCGCGGCGTTGATGTCAGCCAGGGAAAAAGCGTCGCCGACGATCCAGGCGGCTCTCTTTGTCCGGGCCTCAATCTTGTCACGCATATCCAAAAGGATGTTCAATGCCGTTTGCAACTCCTCGTCCGTATAGGGATCACGGGCCATGCGATACCAGACCTGGCGGCGGTTTTCGGTGGGGATGGCGGCTAGGCGCTCTTCCAACTGTTCGTCGGTCCATGCGCGCGCCATGGGGTGATAGTTCATCATCCAATTGTGTTTTTGGATCGCTGGCAGGCAGATGTCGTCGATGTATTTTGACCACACGCGCATATCGTGAATCTCGGCGGCATCCGTCGGTCGCAGCGGGGGCGCGGGGAAGGCGTCGTCGAGAAATTCATTGATGAAGTTGCTCTCGACATATGGCACGCCGTCAACCATCAAGGCCGGCACGACGCCGGATGGGTTGAGTTTCTTATACCAATCCGAATGGTGTTCGAACTTCGCCAAGCTGACCTTCAGCGGTTTGTAGGCGAGGCCTTTTTCGGCCAAGCAAAACCGGACTTTCCGCGAGGCGGAGGAAATCCAGGAATGATAGAGGGTGAGTTCAGGTTGAGACATATTTGGTTACTCCGATTTGAACGCGCCGCCACGGCCTTCGCCGGAAACGAACCGTGCCGCGCCGGCCTTGCCCTCGGCTTCGACCATGGGGAAGCCGCGTTTGAATTCCTGGAGGATGGCGTCTTCCATGGAATGTTCCCATTGGTCGTAGACGTTGGCGCGGTCCATTTTCATGCATGCGCCCGGGAAGCCGGCGATTTCATGGGCCAGCGCCTCGGCGGCCTCACGCGACGTACCATCCGGGACGACCCGATTGGCGAGGCCGAATTGCAAGGCTTCCGCCGAGTCCACAGGGCGGCCAGTGAGAATAAGGTCCATGGCGCGGCTTTGGCCGATCAGGCGGGGCAGGCGGACCGTGCCGCCGTCGATCAACGGCACGCCGAAGCGCCGGCAGAAGACGCCGAAGGTGGCGCTTTCCTCCATCACCCGAAGATCGCACCACAGCGCCAGTTCAATCCCACCGGCGACCGAATAACCGGCGACGGCGGCAATGACGGGTTTTGAGAGCCTGAGCCGCGACGGACCCATGGGACCTTCGTCGGAGCCGTCCTGAAGCCGGGCATAACGCGTCGCCCGCTCGCCGCCGGCGACGGCGGCCAAATCAGCGCCGGCGCAAAAATGCCCGCCTTTGCCCCACAAGACAGCGACTTTCGATTGGTCGTCGGTTTCAAACGCCTTAAAGGCATCGTAAAGCCCTTCGGCAACGGCATTGTTGGCGGCGTTGCGTTTTTCCGCGCGGTCAATAATCACCGTCGTGACGGGTCCATCGACTTCGACGACGACGGGGTTTTTCTCACTCATGTTTAAATCCTGGGCTGCTTTCGTTGACTAGTGAAGTTAGTCCAATTGCGGAAAAAAGCGATCAACAATTCTCCTGAACCAGGTGTTTTCGGCATCTTGGCGTTAGGTTAGCCTGTCGCGTGACATCGATCGGAAAGCAAAACCCCAATGTCTGAACACACTGAAACATCGCCCGCCATCGTGCCGGGTCCGGATCAAGGCGCGCCGAGTGCGCCGAGGCCGGGCCAAGAGCGGGCGCGCGAAAACTGGGTTATCAGTTTGATCAGCGCTGGGCATTTCCTCAGCCATTTTTACATCCTGGCCCTGCCGCCGCTGTTTCCGTTGCTGAAAACCGAGTTCGGCGTCAGCTACGTGGAACTGGGATTGGCGCTGACGGCATACAATTTATTGGGTGGCTTGGCGCAAGCCCCGGTGGGATTCTTGGTCGATAGACTAGGCCCCCGACCGGTTCTGTTGGCAGGGCTGGGGGTGAACGCGGTTTGCGTGATGATGATGGGCTTTGCTGACGTCTATGGGATGCTGTTGGTGTTCGCTGTCATCGCCGGTTTGGGCAATAGCGTCTTTCACCCGGCTGACTATTCCATATTGTCCGGTTCCGTGAGCGCCGGCCGGTTGGGCCGGGCGTTTTCCATCCATACATTCTCCGGGTTTCTTGGTGGTGCCTGCGCCCCCGTTGCCATGGTCGCACTGAGCGCCTTCACGGATTGGCGGACCGCGCTCATCGCGGCGGGGATCGCCGGTTTGTTGGTGTGGGCGGTGATGGCCTTGCGTCGCGATGTCTTGGAAGGCGAAATGCCGGCCGAAGAAACGTCGGTTGAGGCGAAGCCGGATGCAGCGACTGCCGGCCCCTCAGGCATCAAACTCTTGATGACCGCACCGGTCTTGTTGTTTCTGTTGTTCTTCATCGTCTTTGGTATGTCGTCGGGTGGACTCTATGCCTTCATGGTCAGCGCCTTGATCAATTTGCATGGTATCGGATTGGAGATCGCCAACACGGCGCTGACGGCGCATCTGTTCGGCATGGTCGGTGGGATTTTGTTATCCGGTTTCATCGTCGACCGTTTCCCGCGCCATTTCGTGACGGCGGCGGGGGCATTGATATTGGCAGCCTGCATGGTGATCTTGCCGGCGGCACTCAGCCTGTCGGGTGGCGCCTTGGTCGTCATCGTGACCATCGCCGGGATCGGCTTCGGCGCGGTGCTGCCGCCCCGCGATTTAATGATCCGCGCGCTCGCACCCACCGGACAGACCGGCAAGGTCTTCGGGTTTATCTTTGTCGGCTATGCGGTGGGTACCAGCTTGTCGCCATTGTTGTTCGGCTGGTATCTGGATTCAGGTCTGCCGGTGTTGGTTTTCGTCACTTCCGCCGCGCTGGCGCTATTGGCGCTCGGCGTAATCACCGCTGTGCACCTACTGACGCAGCGCTAAAACCGCCTCAGTTGCTGGCCAACAAATAGAAGAACACGCGGGGGCCCTTGTCGCCTTCGTTGGAGACCACCCGGTTCAACGGCTTGGCGATCTCGATGCCGCCGAACGTGGTTTTCGTGAACCGTAGTCGCACGCCACCGCCGGCGGACGACAAAGTTGTTCGGCCATTGAAATCCGTGGCGGCGGTTTCCCAGACGATGCCGAAATCGTAGTAGCCGTAGAGTTGGTAGGAATCGAGGTAGGGCAACGACAGGAATTGTCCGAACCGAAGCTCGGCCGACGCGGCGGCGCCGTCGTCACCGGAAATTTCACCGGAATCGAAAGCCCGGCCGAATTGGGTTCCGCCGATAAAGTATTCCTCCGCCGACAACAGGCGCTCATCCGATTTCTGGCCCGAGACGGCCACCTGCACGGCCCAGTTCTCGCCCATCTTTTGGCGGCGGCTGGCAAAGGCCGTTAATTTTGAAAATTTCACATGGCCATCGGACCGAGATGGCGCGCGTGATTGACCCTGAAATTCCCCGTCTGAGGCGCCGAGGATGTTAAAGCCTCGGGTGTATTCGGCGGACAATGAGTTTTGGCCGCCTAAATTATCATTCAGGGTATAGCTGGCGCCAATCCGCAGCACACGGAGCCGATCGTCAAAATCGCGCGCGTCGTCGATGTCCTGGCGCTGATTGGCGAGATCGACTTTTCCGGTGACGGAAAAATTTTCATCACTCGAACGGATGAAAGGATAGCTCATCCCCAGGACCACCCGCGAACTACGGCTGCCCAGGTCACTCTCCGAGAAGGCCCCGCCGGCGCGAACGGGAAAATAAAAACCCCGGGCCAATTGACGGCGGGGCTCGGCGGCACGAATGCCGGTCTTCTTCCGAACGGAAATACATTTCCTGGGAACGGCCCTCCGGGTGGCAGTCCTCCAGGCGGCGGTAATGGTGGCGGCAACAACGGTTGCAGCGGAAATGGTAATAAGCCTGGATGTTGACAGGCTACTCGATGATTTTGCGGTGGGTGATGCTGGGATGGCATGAACAAGTTTTGCAGCCCAATGTTGTGTCGGCGCCTTGGCTATGGGGATTTAATTGAGTTTTTTCCAACCGGTTGATCCAAACGTGGGCAGGGATCAGGGATGGCGCCGCCATCTGCCGAGCCTTGTCATTTTCGTGATGGCCGCCCTGGCCTATGGGGGGGCGGATTGGATTGGTTGGAACACCGGCTTATGGACTCCCGGTTCGCATACATCAAAACATCAGCATCAAATACCGTCGTCCATGTGGGCATCGACAGTCGCAGCATTCGCGAGTTGGACAAGTGGCCCTGGCCCCGGCGTCATCATGCGAACCTGATCCGCCAACTCGATGCGGCCAAGGCGGCCCGAATCGTCCTCGAAATTGATTTCAGTTCCCCATCGACCCCCGAGGCCGATGCGGATTTGGCGGCGGCCATTGAAGCGGCGTCGGGGCGTGTTGTGTTGCCTATGTTTAAGCAACGCGCCGCGAACAACACGGGTGCCCTGGTCTATACAGAGCCGCTGGAAATGTTTGCCAATTTTGCGCAAATCGCATCGATCAATGTACGCCCCGACTCGGACGGTCTGGTCAGGCGCTACAATCGGGTCGAGGCTTGGCAGGGTACTTTTGTGCCGAGTCTGGCGATGCAGTTGACGAGTGTGCTGCCGAACATGCTGGAACCGTATTACATCGATTATTCGATTCGCCCGGCTAGCATCCCCCACATATCTTTCGTTGACGTCCTGCGCGGTAGGTTTTCACCGGCTGCCATCGCCGGCAAAACCGTCATTGTCGGCGCCTCGGCCATTGAACTGGGTGACATTGTCGCCGTGCCAGTTTATGGCGCGGTTTCCGGCGCCGTGCTGCAGGTGATAGCGTATGAATCACTTAAATTCGGACGGGCGATCCAGCGAAGTCTACCGCCCTGGAGCTATGCCGCGGCGTTGATATTGGCGCTATTGTTGCGGCCGCTGCTTGGCGTTTGGAACTGGCAGCGCGGCCTGCTTTTGACCATGCTGGTTTCGTGCGCCGGGTATGGCGGGGCCATTTGGATTCAGTCCTCCCTGCCACTCAGTCTTGATATTACACCACCCCTGGCGGTCATGGTCCTGTGTTTTTTTTGTGGAGTCTTGTCCGCCAACTGGACTTGCAGTCGATCCGAATTTTCAAACAGAATATGGCGGCCGTTCACCGGCGCGCGATCATGAATTCGGTGTTCGATGTCAGCCTTGAGGGCATCATGATCACGAATGGCGAGGGCCGCGTCGAATTCGTCAATGCCGCGGCATGCGGGATGTTCGACCGGTTGCCAGACGAATTCATCGGAAAAAACGTTTTGCAATTTGTGCAACCCGAAGATCGCGAAGGTGAAGATGGCAATTGGGCAGCGACGGAAACGGGTTATCGCGTTGTCCGGACATCGGACGTCTTGAACATAACTGCAAAGGGTGGCGCGACAATTCCCATCGAGCTTTCCACCGTCAACGCGAAGTTGGCGCCGGGCAACAGTCCGTTTGAGCGCCGCACGGACACCCGCTCGGTCTTTATTTACACATTCCGCGATATCCGCGAACGTGAAATGGCATTGAGGACATTGCGCGCCGCCGCCGATAAGGCCATCGCTGCGGACCGGGCGAAATCCGAGCTTATTGCCAATGTAAGCCACGAACTCCGAACGCCGCTGAACGCAATCATCGGCTTTTCAGAGATCATGAATGCGAAATTGTTCGGGCCGCTGGGTAGCGACAAGTACCGTGACTACGTTAGGGATATCCAGTTCAGCGGTGAGCATCTAATGGAATTGGTCAACAACTTGCTGGCCGCTTCACACCTCGATGCGGGCAAATACGAATTGTCCGAGAGCTTCATCGAGTTACCGGTGCTTGTTGAATCATGCCTCACTATGATGGCCGGTTCGCACGAAATCGATGAAGTGCGTATAGAGAACGCTATTCTGTCCGACTTGCCGCGGGTTCTGGCTGATTCACAATCGGTCCGGCGGATGGTGCTAAATTTGATCGGCAACGCGGTGAAATTTACCCCGCCGAAGGGCGAGGTTCGGATCGACGCTGAAATCCGTCCTAGCGGCGATATGGCTTTGATCATCGCGGATACGGGCATTGGTATTGCGGCGGATGAAATTGAACGCATAACCGAACCTTTTCATCAGGTCGATGGCAGTGCGCAACGCAAGTTCGGTGGGGTCGGCCTTGGTCTTTATATCGTTCGGCGCTTGATTGATTTGCACGACGGCCGGCTTGAAATCGAAAGTATTCTCGGCAAGGGCACGCGCGTGTCGTTGATTATTCCACGCGTTCGTATTGAAGGTTTTGGCAATGTGGTCTCGCTACTCGATAGCCAAGCCCGCCGTGGTGATTGACGTCCCAGTGTCCAGTAAGCCTGTACAATTATGGCGTAAAATTTAAAAAAAAGAGTCCCAGTGATCAGGCGGCAGATGTTAGAGTAACGGCATCAAAAGTTCCGCAAAAAAGCGGGCGCCTGGGAGGATGTTGGCCGGTCGCGAAATTATGTTTCGCTGGCTTTGCCGTTGACGATCATCAACACATCCTGGCCTGGCGCCCCTTAAAGAAAAGGAAAGTTTCCAATGCAAAAGGCCCTCAATATCGATCCGGAAAAATGCACCGGTTGTCTGCAGTGTGAATTGGCGTGTTCCTATGACAACGAAGGCGTGTTCAATCCGTCGAAATCCCGGATCAAGGTCTTCAAGTTCGAGG
>JABJBP010000154.1 GCA_018665815.1 Rhodospirillaceae bacterium | reverse complement strand
TAATTGCCGCTTTCGCCCTCGCATTCGTCGGCGTTTTGGCCATCGGCCCCGCGTCCGCACAAAAGGCATCGCCGGAAGAGGTCAAAATTTGCAAGGAAATGACCGGCGGCAAGCCGCCGGCAGAAGCGGTTAAGCTTTGCGATCAAGGCAAACTGAATGAAGCTATCGAGAAAGCCATGGCCGGCTGAAGCCTAGCCATACCGATGTAGAAAGGGGCGGTCCATGGGGCCGCCCCTTTCTTGTTCCATATTCTGCGCGCCTATTTGAAGCGGCTGGCCTTGGGGAAACCTTTGAATGGCAGTTGGCCGGCCTGAGCGCGTTTACCGACCCATGATTTGATATTGGTTTCGGTGCGTATGCCGGCCCCGGTTTGCCATGACAGGCCATCCTTGAGGGTTAAGGTGGTCACGTCGCCGAGCCCACCCTGGCTGTACTTTTGCAACATAACGCCAGCGCCACGGGTCATTTCCGGCAGTTCGTCCATCGGGAATATCAATAATTTTCGCTTCGTGCCGATCACCGCAACATGATCGTGGCCGTCGCCGACGAAGGCCATGGCAGCGGCTTCCTGATCCGATTTCAAATTCAAGACCTGCTTGCCATTCTTGGTTTGCGCAATCAAGTCGTCCTCAGTGACGATGAACCCCCTGCCCGCGTCTGACGCGACCAGCAATTTGCGCGCCGAGCCTGCTTCGGCGACGAACATCTCCAAGACGTCATCACCGTTCGGCAGGTCGATCATCAGGCGGATCGGCTCGCCATGGCCCCGCCCGCCCGGCAGTTTATCGACACCAATGGTGTAGAACCGGCCATTCGTGGCGAACACCAGAAGTTTATCCGTGGTTTCCGCCTGAATGGCGAACTGCAGGCGGTCGCCTTCCTTGAACTTCAGGGACGCCACGTCATCGACATGGCCTTTGGCGGCCCTGATCCAGCCTTTGTCCGAATAAATCACGGTAACCGGTTCTTTCTCGATCATCGCTTCCAAGGGGACGATGACGGCGGTCGGCGGCTCGCCGATTTCGGTACGCCGTTGGCCCAATTCGGTTTTCTTGCCGAACTGCTTTTTGATGTCGGCGATTTCTTCGGCGATGGTCTTCCAGCGCATTTTCTCGTCGCCCAAGAGCGCGTTCAGGGCTTTGCGTTCATCCATCAGTTTGTCGTTTTCGGCGCGAATCTCAATTTCCTCGAGCTTCCTCAATTGACGCAGCCGCATGTTCAAGATGGCTTCCGCCTGCACGTCGCTGAGATCGTATGATTTCATCAGCTCGGCCTTCGCCTCATCGGTCTCGCGGATGATGCGGATCACTTCGTCGAGGTTCAGATACGCCGCCAAAAGCCCGCCCAGGACCTCAAGGCGGTGGTCAATCTTACCCAGTCGGTGGGTGGTCTGGCGGACCAAGACGTCATGGCGGTGATCGAGGAACGCTTGCAGGGCCTCGCGGAGGTTCATGACACCCGGCGTGTTGTTGGCGTCCAGCACGTTCATGTTGAGCCCGAAGCGGGTTTCAAAATCCGTCTGCTTGAACAGGTGTTCCATCAGAAATTCGGCATCGACGGTGCGGTTTTTCGGCTCCAGGACAATGCGCACGTCTTCCGTCGACTCATCGCGGATATCCGCTAGCATCGGCAGATTTCGGGCATTCAGCAGATCGGCGATCTTCTCAATCAGGCGCGATTTCTGCACCTGATAAGGAATTTCCGTCACAACGATTTGGTATTGGCCATGGGCCAATTTTTCTTTCGTCCACTTGGCCCGAATGCGGAAGCTGCCGCGCCCCGTCCTGTAGGCCTCGACAATCGCGTCACGGGGCTCAACCAAGGTGCCGCCGGTCGGGAAATCAGGGCCCGGTATCAAATCAATAAGTTTATCGAAGGTCACGTTCGGGAATTTGATCAGGTGCGCCAGGGCATCACAAAGCTCACCGGCGTTGTGGGGCGGGATGTTGGTGGCCATACCGACGGCGATGCCGGCCGAGCCGTTGGCTAAAAGGTTCGGGAACCGGGCCGGCAACACGATCGGCTCTTCTTCCTCGCCGTCATAGGTTTCGCGGAAATCGACGGCATTTTGTTCAATGCCGTCCAACAACGCCTTGGCGACGGCGGTCATGCGCGATTCCGTGTAGCGCATGGCAGCCGCGTTATCGCCGTCGATATTGCCGAAATTGCCCTGCCCGTCGACCAATGGATAGCGATGCGCGAACTCCTGCGCCAGGCGGACCAGCGCGTCATAAACCGAGGCGTCGCCGTGCGGGTGGTATTTGCCGATGACATCGCCGACCACACGGGCACATTTCTTAAAGCCGGTTTCCGGATCCAGCTTCAGTTGCCGCATAGCGAACAACAGGCGGCGGTGAACCGGTTTCAACCCATCGCGCACATCAGGTAACGAGCGCGACATGATCGTCGACAGAGCATAGGAGAGATAGCGCTCGCTCAGCGCGTCGGCGAGACGCGTTTCGCGTATATCTTCGGCAATGGCCGGTTTACTCATGGTAGCGATCCCAAATCATCATCCGTATCCAGGTCATTAAATACACAAGATATAGTATCTTTGGCAACGCCAACGTCAATCCGTAGGACGTCATCTAAGGGTTTTTTGCACCTTGAAAAAGCGCCTAAAAATCCCCAGGTACCCTAGAAGGCCTTAATGGAGAGATTCAAAATGACGCTTGGCACGGTGAAGTGGTTCAATCGGAAACGCGGTTTTGGATTTATTGAGCCCGATGAAGGCGACAAGGATGCTTTCGTGCATATCAGCGCGGTCAAACGGGCCGGATGGTTGAGTCTGGATGAAGGCCAGCGGGTATCCTACGAATTAAAGCCCCTGGATGACGGACGGCTAATGGCTGAAGACCTGCAATCGGCCGGCGATGCCGGCGTGACCGACGGCACGGCAGACGTCATCGATGAGACCGATTTGCTCGAAGCCACAGAGCAGCCTCAGTCGTTGGACACGGAAATTTCCGGCGTCGCGAACTGACACGATTCCCTGCAGGCCCGAAAAGCGTTTATTTTCGGTCGACGATCATTTTTTCCTGAGTTGATCAATAAGGCGTTGGCGTGCGGCAGGTGCCATACCCGATCTCGTATGGCTAAAAACATGACGCTCCAGAAAATATCCGGTCAGCTTTAGGCCATCGGAAATTCCGTCGGGCGGTCCCTCAATCCCCGCTTCCAGTAGGAAAGACGGCAACGGAAGCAGCGATTTACGGTAGGGTTCGGCCGCCTCGGCGGATACGGCGCGCCCGGATTTCGGCGATATATAGATAAGATTTTCGGTTGTTCCCGTCGCCGCGCAACAACTGAAGTCTAATCCGAAGCCAAGTTCCTGCAAAAGCCCGAGTTCCCATTTCACATATATCGTCGGCCAAAGATTGCCGGCCATGGAATCGAGCAGAATTTCCATGCCTTCGAAGACCGGTGCGTGGGTTTCGCGTTCTGGAAGCGCCGCGTCGGCCACCGCGCAGGCCGCGCTCAGCGCGCTCAGGCGGTCGCGGTCATCAAGCAGCGTGGCGGCGCGGGCGTTTTCAAGTTCACACGCGAAACTGCCGAGATGTTCGGCCAGGCGCGCCCGCCAGGTTGCCCGGACCTGGTTGCCGGGCTGGAACAGGCCGCGTTTCCGCCGTCCCATGCCGCCTCGCACCAGACCCAGATGGCGCCCGTGGTCGCGTGTCAACAAGGTCACGATGGCACTCGATTCGCCATGCTTGCGCGCCGCCAGGACAATTGCATCGTCATGCCATTCCATGCTCCGCAGTCTACAGGAAACGCCGGGCGGTAAAATTCCCAATGCGCAGGGTTGCGCCGACCACATGCGTTGGCCCGACGGGCGTTTGTGGTCGGCACGACAGTGTCACATCTTGAAATATACGGAAATTACTTCAGGCCCTGTAAAAGCATATGTTTCGGGTGGGAAAATTGGATCGGCAGGCCGATTGTTATGGTCAAATTCGACGTTTGGCGGGCTGTGTTGGTGGGCATCTTTTTGGTGGCTTGCATGGCGTTGGCTGGCACCGCTTCGGCAACCGAATCCCGTCCTCAAAATGATGGTTCAATTTTGCCGATCCCTCTAACGACGAATGTCGATCCCGACCGTGCGGCGCTTGGCGAAAAGCTTTTCAATGATCCGCGGCTGTCGCGTGGCGATGTTTTCGCTTGTGCAACCTGTCATCAATTAGACCAGGGTGGAGACGATGGACTGGCGCGCGCTGTGACCAACAAAGGGCATGCCGACATTTTTAACACGCCGACCGTATTCAACAGTGTTTACAATTTTCGGCAGAATTGGGCCGGCCCATTCCGAACTCTCGAAGAACAGGCAATTGGCGCCTTTACCAACCCGCGCCACGGCAACACAACGCCTGCCGCCGCGGTTCGTAAACTTCAGCGTATCCCTGAATATCAAATCGCCTTTAAGGCCGTTTATCCGACCGACGGGCTGACGGTAGACAATCTTCTCAATGCCCTGGCTGTCTATCAGAAAAGCCTGATCACGCCGAACGCGCCGTTTGACCAATTTCCTCGCGGTGACAGCGCGGCGATCTCGGCCGATGAGAAAATGGGGTTTGAGCTGTTTCGTGATCATGGCTGCATTTCGTGCCATCTGGGGCGCAACGTCGGCGGCGGCATGTTTCAAAAGGTTGGCGTGCATTTGCAGTATTTCACTGACCGCAAGACCACTCAGGCTGACCTCGGCCGGTACACGGCCACCGGCAAGGAGGAAGACAAACATGTCTTTCGGGTACCTAGCCTGCGCAACGTCGAGGTGACGGCGCCGTATTTTCATGACGGCAGTATCTCGACACTGGAAAGCGCGGTGACGACGATGGGGAAAATCCAACTCGGTATCGACTTATCAAGCGACGATGTCGCGTTGATCGTCAAATTCCTAAAAACCTTGACCGGTGAGTTCCGAGGCCGCTCCCTTGCGGCGGGGAAATAGCCTGTGATGACTTCGAAAATGACTCGGGCGATGGTCGTCGGCGGTCTGTTCGTGGCATTGATGGGGATCGTCGTCATGCTGGTATTTGGCAAAACCGGCGAAGAAGACATTCATCAAGCCATCAATCTGCATGTCGAAAAAATTACCAGACTGGATGCCCGCTTGAACAACAGTGTTCTCTTGTTACGTGCTGGAATTTCGCAAAATATCGACCCCATTAACGACGATCTTCAAGGCATTCTGATCGCCATTAAGGCTGCCAGTAAGACAACAATAAAACTAAAACAAATGGGCCACCATGTGCACAGCTTTATGATGGCCATGAGTGAGTTGGAGACTGCGTTTCACGCCCGAGAAGATGGCATACTCCGTTTCGTGTCAGAGCACGCGAAATTGCGAAATTCGGTTAGTTATTTCAAAGGCGTCGGCCAAGATCTCGTGGCCGCGAATTCCGGTCTGCCCGTCAACCCAAAGACCGCCGTGAATGCGCTTGTCCTAGCGATGTTGGACTATGTTCAAACCACTGGTACACATGCCCGCCAAGATTTTGAGGGCCGGTTGGCAGCATTAAACGACCCGCGCATGCCAGCGGAATTCGCGGCGCCAATGCACTCTTTGGAAGTTCACGGTCGAAAAATTTTGGAATTCCTGCCGAAAATCAATCATTGGATGACAGGAATATTGAACTCGCCGTTTACACAAGCGGCTCACTTGGTTCCACGCGAACTGCTCGCGCACCGGCGCGCCCATGCGGGAAAGCATAATTTTCACCGCAGCCTCTGGATCGGTGTGGCGTTCGTGCTGAGTTTGCTTTTGGCGTGGATCCTCCTGCGCCTTTACCGCTCGCGTGATGCACTCAATGTGCAGGTCCGCGAGGCGGCTGGCGAGCTTGAAGACGAGGTTCTACGCCGTGTGCAAACCGAAGCTGACTATCAGAGTATCTTCGAAAATGCTGTCGAAGGGATCGTCCTGACGACGCCAGAAGGCAAGTTTGCGCGCGCCAATCCAGCCTGCGCAAAGATGCTCGGCTATGATACGCCCGAAGAATTGATGAGCTCAATCACCGATATAGCGGCTGAAATTTGGGTCGACCGCAATGAGCGCAATGCCATGCTGGATGACTTGCGCCGGGATTCTGAAGCCCATGTGGAGGTCCGTATGTACCGCAAAGACGGCGGTTTTATCTGGGTCTCTATGTCGGTTTCGGCGAAATACGACGACGATGGTGGTTTGGAATTTGTTGAGGCGATCTTACTTGATATCACTGAACGCCGAGCATCGGAAGTCAACTTGAAGGCGGCAAAAGAAGAGGCGGGATCGGCCGATATGGCGAAATCATCATTCCTGTCATCTATGAGCCACGAACTCCGCACGCCATTGAATGCCATCATCGGATTTTCGCAGCTTCTAACCTCAAGCAAGAAACTGGGGTTGGCGGACAAGCAAAAGCGCATGGTTGATCAGATATTGAGTAGCGGCCAGCACCTGTTGGCGCTAATCGATCAGGTCCTGGACTTCTCGAAGATTGATGCCGGCCAGATTGACGTGAACATCGTTGATGTGTCCGCCGATCGGATTTGCCACGACTGTGTTGAAACCGCGAGCATGTTGGCGCGGGCGGCCGAATTTGACTTGGTATATGCGGCGGATGGACGGGATTTGCCGATGGTGCGCGCCGACCCGACCCGGCTTCGTCAGATCATTTTGAATTTGCTGTCGAATGCGATCAAATACAATCGGCCGAAAGGCCATGCCGTGCTGGACTGCACCGAGCAGTCGAACGGATATGCCCGTTTCGAGGTTACCGACACGGGCGAAGGCATCGCCAAATCCTTGCACGAGAAGGTTTTCGTTCCCTTCGAGCGCCTCAATCAGCAGACCGGGCCGATTGAGGGATCGGAAATCGGCTTGGCGTTATCGAAACGCATTGCCGATATCATGAATGCAAAGATGGGTTTCGTCAGTGCGACGGGAACCGGTTCGACGTTTTGGGTTGATGTACCGATCTCGAGCGGTATTGCCGATCGGCCAAAAGATGAAACCGGCACTATTATATCAGAGATTGCGCCGACCGACGCCTAAGCGTTGAAGTCCAGGTCCCAGTCCCGGTAGCGGTCCGGGTCATCACCCCATTTGTCGCGGACTTTGACGAATAGAAACAAATGAACGCGGGTATCAAGAATGTCTTCCAGTTCGGTCCGGGCTTGGGCGCCGATGCGTTTAATTTGGCGCCCGCCCTTGCCTAGGACAATCGCCTTTTGTGTATCGCGCTCGACATAAATGATCTGCCCGATCCGCACCGACCCGTCTTCCTTGTCTTCCCACGATTCGGTCTCCACCGTGGCCGCATAGGGCAATTCCTGATGCAGTTCCAAATACAGCTTCTCGCGGGTAATTTCAGCGGCCAATAAACGTTCCGGCATGTCGGAGATCTGGTCTTCCGGGAACAGCCACGGCCCTTCCGGCAGCAGGCCGGTCAGATGCGTCATCAACGGCGCGACGCCGTCGCCGGTGATGGCCGACGTCATGAAAATTTCCGTGGCAACGCCGCTGGCCTGAACGGCGGCCACAAGTGCCAAGAGATCGGGTTTCTTGACCAAATCGACTTTGTTGATGGCGACGACGGCTTGGCGCTGACTGTCCTTCAGGCGCTCGATAATCGCTTTCGTATCTTCATTCATGCCACGCGATGCGTCGACCAGAAGCAACACATGGTCGGCGTCTCCGGCACCGCTCCAGGCGGCGGCGACCATGGCACGGTCAAGACGGCGGCGCGGCTGGAAGATGCCTGGTGTATCGATGAAAATGATCTGCGCTCGGCTGTCTTCTTGATCCGCTATGCAAATGCCCAACACCCGCGTCCGGGTCGTTTGCACCTTCGGTGAGACGATCGAAACCTTGGTGCCGACCAAATGGTTGAGCAGCGTTGATTTTCCAACGTTCGGCGCGCCTACGATGGCGATAAAGCCCGCGCGGGTGACTGGCTCTGTCACTGGTTCAGTCATGGGGTGCCTACCTTGCCGGCAAGGCGCGTCAGTAGGTTTTCCGCCGCGGCCTGTTCGGCGGCCCGCTTCGATGGCCCCTCGCCCGTTGCCGGTGCTTCACCGGTAACACTGACCTGGATGTGGAAGATCGGTTCATGGTCCGGTCCGGTGCGTTCAAGCGTTTCGTATTCGGGCAATGCCAGACCCCTGCCTTGGGCCCATTCCTGAACGCTGGTTTTCGCATCCTTGCGCGGGGTCTGATCTTCTTCCGCCAACGGAGTCCAGTAGCGGCGGACGAATTGGTCCGCAGCGGCAATGCCGCCGTCCAGGTATATCGCCGCGATCACCGCCTCGCAGGTGTTGGCCAATAGCCCGTCCTTGCCGGCACCGCCGGTTTCGCGCTCGCCATCGGACATCAAGATGTGTTGGTCGAGGGAAATCTCAATCGCCACCCGGGCCAGGCTTTCACGCCGCGCCAATGCCGTAAACCTGTATCCAAGGTCGCCCTCGGCTTCCGATGGAAATTTTTCGAACAGCATTTCGGCAACAATCAGCCCGAGCACCCGGTCGCCCAGGAATTCCAGGCGTTCGTTAGATTGGATACGAACCGGAGTCATTGACGCATGGGTCAGCGCCTGACGCAGGATATCGGGATTGTCGAAACGATGGCCGAGGCGGGCTTCAAGGTCGCTCAACTCGCCCACGCTCATTCAATCCCTTCGAAGAACCGGCTGAGACGCAACGAGGATGGCCATTTCCAGAACTTCCACGCCGCGCCATCAACGGAAAAGAATTTGAACTCGGCGCGACCGACAAGGTTTTCGCGCGGGATGAAGCCGACGTCGGTCAAATAGCGGCTGTCCTTGGAACGGTCCCGGTTGTCGCCCATGCCGAAATAGTGCCCATCGGGGACCTCATAGACCTGGGTATTGTCACCGAAACCGGAATCAGTCTCTTCCAAGATGAAATGTTCGACACCATTCGGCAATGTTTCCAAAAAACGCGGAATACGTTGGAAGCGACCGGACCATTCGTCGCGCTCTACGTGTTCGCCGGCGTGGCGACGTTTTACGGCTTTGCCATTGATATGGAGAATACCCTTGATGACCTGCAGTTTGTCGCCCGGCAGGCCGACAATTCGCTTGATGTAATCGGTTGTGTTGTCTGACGGTAGTTTGAAGACTGCGACGTCGCCGCGTTCGGGTTCGGAAAACAAAACCCGTCCGGGGATCAACGGCAAACCGAATGGTAGCGAATACCGGCTGTAGCCATAGGAAAATTTCGACACGAATAGATAGTCACCGACTAGCAGCGTCGGTTTCATTGATCCTGATGGAATATTGAAAGGCTCGTAGGCGACGGTGCGGATGACAAGCGCGATAAACACCGCGATGACAACAGTCTTCAGCGTCTCTTTCCAGTCGCCTTCATCGCTGGAGTCTTGGTCGGCAGCGTCGTTCTCGTGGCCCTCGCCGTTTTCGTCGATCTGATCAATGGAATCTTCGTCTTCGGCGTCGATTTCGGTGATCAGGTCGTTAGGGTCGGTATTGGCCATGAATGACAGTGCCTTTTGCGAGCAGTCTAAATTGAATTGAAAACCGGCCAGTAAAACTGCGCCGAGGCCGGCGCGAAGCGCCGCCGATATGGCCAGCACCCGCTGGGACTGTCAAGGATCATCATGGGTCATCATGGGCCGTGGACTTGGCGCCGACGGCTTCAATCACCACCACCGCGTTGGCCATGGGGTATTCATCGCTTTGCGTGACGTGCACCGCGGTGCGCATGCCGGGTGGTGTCAATTCGTTCAGACGCCGCAGCGCGCCGCCGGTGATCTGCATGAACGGTTGGCCGGAGGGATGATTGGCAACCACCATGTCACGCCAGAAAACGCCGTTGCGAAATCCGGTGCCTAGTGCCTTCGCGCAGGCTTCCTTGGCGGCGAAACTTTGTGCCAAAGACGCTGCTGGATTAGGCCGTCGGAAGGCTTTGGCGCGTTCATTATCGGAATAGAGGCGATCCAAGAAACGCTCACCGAAACGCGCCAACGTTTTCTCGATGCGCCGGATATCGCAAAGATCGGTGCCGATCCCGAGTATCATCTCAAGCGCTGCGCTGATTGGTGCTGTCGGCGCGGGCTTTGTCCATCAAGGCCCGCATCCGCCTGATGGCGCTATCCAAGCCGCCGAATATGGCCTCGCCGACCAAGAAGTGCCCGATGTTGAGCTCGGCGATTTGCGGAAGTGATGCGACCGGCGCGACGGTATCGAATGTAAGACCGTGCCCGGCATGGCATTCAAGCCCGAGATCACCGGCGTGCACTGCGGCCACAATGATGCGCTCCAGCTGGGCTTCGCGGGTGACTTGGCGGGCGTCGCAGTAGGCGCCCGTATGTAATTCAACCACCGGCGCGCCAAGCGATACGGCGGCATCAAGCTGGCGGGGGTCGGGCTCAACAAACAAGGAAACCCGGATGCCTGCGTTGTTCAACGCATCGATATAGGGCTTCAGGTGATTGTGGCCGCCGGCCGCGTCAAGCCCGCCTTCGGTGGTCCGTTCTTCGCGTTTCTCGGGCACCAGACACGCCGCGTGGGGCTTGTGTTCCAGCGCGATATCTAACATCTCGTCGGTCGCTGCCATCTCAAAGTTCAACGGTACCTTGAGCTGGTCAATGAGCCGTTCGATATCGCCGTCGGAAATATGGCGGCGGTCTTCGCGGAGATGTGCGGTGATGCCGTCACAGCCGGCGTCCTCGGCCAATTTGGCGGCGCGCACGGGATCAGGAAAGCCGCCGCCGCGGGCATTCCGAATGGTCGCGACGTGATCAATATTGACGCCGAGGCGCAAAGGTTGTGGTCCCAGGGGATTGTTCATGGCGTTGTCTCCTATGCCCTCTTATGTCTTCGTTTGGATGCTTTCAGCACTGGTTCCGGCATTTTTCCGGCGGCGTTGCATCCGAGCTTTCTGGTATCCACCGACCATGGCATTGAGCGGAAAATAGAATACCACCCAAATGAAGGCCATGGTGGGCACGCTGCCGATCAACATGGGCCAAAACACCGGCCCTGCGGTTTCCATAAGGAAATCCATGTCGCCCGACAACAGCGCTTCCATCATGTTACCGAAGAGCGCGCTAAAATCCAGGTCGGTCACATCGCGTCCGGCCTCGCCGACGCCCATCCATTGGCCGACCTGATAGATCCAGACCCAGATGAACGGGAATGTCCACGGATTGCCGACTGCCGTGCCGATGGCCGATGAAATGATGTTGGCGCGGACCAGCCAGGCCCATATGCCGCCGAGAATAAGATGCAAGCCGACAAAAGGCGTGAACGAGACGGCGGCGCCGCAGGCAAACCCAGCGGCAATTTCATAAGGCGAGCCCGGAAGCCGGCCGACGCGGTGACGCAGGTAATGGCTGGTCCTGCGCCAGCCCATCGCCGGCCATAGAAAGCTGATAACCCGTTGGCCTATATTCGGTTTTTCACGGCGGTTAAACATTTGAGAACTATAACTAAAAGGCCCGATTTGGCGATGCGAAAAATGCGCTCGGTGGCTAGCCGAACGATTAACCCCTGGCCCGTTCGACGGAATTGATCGACGGTGTGACGCGCAGGGCGGCGATGATATCGGTCAGATGTTTGACGTCGCGGACTTCAATATCGATGACCATATCGAAGAAATCTTCGGAACGTTGGGCGATTTTCAGGTTCGAGATATTGCCGCTGTTCTTGGCGATCACGGTGGACAGATCGCCCAGGCTGCCCGGCGCATTGAGAACTCTGATCATGACGCGTCCGACATGCGTGTCCGGTACCGCATCCTGAAGATCCCAGGCCAGATCGATCCAGCGTTCCGGCGCATCCGCGTAGGTTTCCAGCGCTTCACAATCGATGGTGTGAACGTTGATGCCCTTACCTGTCGTCACGATGCCGACGATCCGGTCGCCGGGCAATGGATGGCAGCAGCTGGCCATGTGCAGGGCCATACCCGGAATTAACCCTTTGATGGACACCGCATCGGGATCGATGTCGGCGGGGCCTTTCGGTTGGCGCTTTCGGGCTTGGGCAAGCGAGACAATGTTTTCGTCGTTGTCTTTTTTCTTCAAGCCCGGGTAGACGGCCTCGACAACGGCGCGCCCGGTGACATGTCCGGCGCCGACCTGAGCACAGAGATCTTCGGCGCTGGGCTGTTGGAAAACCGTCAGCACTTCGCCAAGTGCCTTGTCGGAGAGCTCATAGCCTTCTTCGCGAAACGCCCGGCTGAGGATGGAGCGGCCGAGTTTTTCGTATTCGTCGCGTTCCTGCAGGCGGACAAAGCGCCGGATTCGTGAGCGCGCCTTACCGGTAACGACGAACCGTTCCCACGTTGGCGATGGAGTTTGCGCTTTTGAGGTGATGACTTCCACCTGATCGCCGTTGCGAAGCTGGGTCCTCAGCGGCATCATCCGGCCATTAATCTTGGCCCCGACGCAGCGGTCGCCAACTTCTGAATGGACGGCGTACGCGAAATCCACCGGCGTTGCGCCATGCGGCAGATTGATCAAGTCACCGCGCGGCGTGAAGCAAAACACCTGATCTTGGAACATTTCAAGTTTGGTGTGTTCAAGAAACTCTTCCGGGCCCGACGCTTGCTCCAAGATATCCAATAACTCGCGCAGCCACCGATACTGCGGTCCCTCGGCCGTCGGCCCGCCTTGTTTGTAGTTCCAATGCGCAGCCACGCCGTGCTCGGCGATTTGATGCATTTCCTCGGTTCGTATCTGCAATTCGATCCGTTGGCGCTCGGGGCCGAAGACACCGGTGTGCAAGGACCGATAGCCGTTCGGTTTGGGGGTTGAGAGATAATCCTTAAACCGGCCCGGCACGACGGGGTAGGCGCTGTGGGCAATGCCCAAGGTCTGATAGCAGGTATCTACGTCTGCAACGATTATCCGAAAGGCCATGATGTCGGAAAGCTGTTCGAAGCCGACATCGTTTTTCTGCATTTTTTTCCAGACCGAGAACGGTGATTTTTCACGCCCCGAGATTTCGGCCTCGATACCGTTTTCGCTCAGGACGCGGCCCAGTTCAAGAATGATCCGGTCCACCAGGTCCCCGCCCTTGGAACGCAGGAAATTAAGGCGTTTGAGGATCGATTGGCGGGCATCCGGATTGATCTCAGCAAACGATAGGTCTTCCAGTTCCTGCTTCATTTCCTGCATGCCGATGCGTTCCGCCAAGGGCGCGTATATGTCCATGGTTTCCGCAGCGATGCGCAGCCGCTTGTCGGGATTTTTGATGAAATGCAGGGTCCGCATGTTGTGTAGGCGGTCGGCCAATTTGACCAACAGCACGCGGATGTCTTCCGACATGGCGAGCACGAACTTGCGGAAGTTTTCCGCTTGTTTGGCCTGATCGGATTGAAACTCGATCCGTGTCAGTTTGGTGACGCCGTCGACCAGGCGCGCCACATTCGGGCCGAATTGCTCGGAGATGTCGTCATGGCTGACTTCGGTATCTTCAATGGTGTCGTGCAGGAGTGCGGTGACGATGGTGTCCGCATCCAGTTTGTAAGATGTCAGGATGCCGGCGACTTCGAGAGGGTGGGAAAAATACGGGTCGCCTGAGGCGCGGGTTTGTGAACCATGCGCCTTCATAGCGAAGACGTAGGCGCGGTTCAGCATATCTTCGCTGGCGGTGGGGTCATAGGCGCGGACGCGCTCGACCAATTCAAATTGTCGGATCACCGAGCCGGCTCCGTGTGTTCGTCCGGCGCGTGAAGAATTTGATTGTCAGATAAAGGCCGGCCCCGAGTAATCAAAAACAGTGATGTCGCCGGGCGCCGGTTCATAATCAGCCAGGCCCGCTGGGGCCCTCTCCGATGGTCGCCATGATGTCGCCGCCGGCATCCGCCGCGGCCGCACCGTCATCGCCATCCGCGGCATTTTCCAGCGTCGCCACGTAGCCGGCATCGCCGCCCATTTCCGTGTTCATGTCCTGCTGAATGGCCAGCATGTCCATTTCTTCGTCTTCGGGCTCGTCCATTTCAACGAAGGTCTGCATGCTCTTGATGATCTCTTCTTCAAGATCGGCGGGTGAGACCATTTCCTCGGCGATCTCACGCAGTGCCACGACCGGGTTTTTGTCGTCGTCTCGGTCAACGGTCAACTGAGCGCCGGCGGAGATGCCGCGGGCGCGCTGAGATGCCATCATCACCAGATCAAAGCGGTTGGGAATTCTGACAACGCAGTCCTCTACCGTCACACGGGCCATCGGATCCTCCAAAAACGGAATAATTCAGGTCGTTTATATATTTCCGGTCCTCGGCGTGTGCAAGACAAATGCGTGAAAAACAACAATAAAAACGCGAAATTTGATGGTTTGGAATAAAAGCGGCTGTATTTTTTCGTGCACGGTGACGCCCGGTCGGTTTTAGCATCGAAACTTTAGCGCGTCGTGCGCCAATCAATCTATGATCAATCGTAGGATATACGGGCCTGGCGAAAGGCGTCCTCCAGATCACCATACATGGATTTCACGTCCGCGCAGACCGCATAGCGGAGGAAATTTCCAAAGTGCACCCCGACCACGCCGGTCCGTTCGATCATCGAGAAATTGAACTCGGCAGCACTGTTGACGGGCTCACCGAAGGCTTCGGTTGGTGTCTCCCACAAGGTATAAAACCCGGCTCGCGGTTCAATGGCCAAGCGCATGCCGGCGTTGCCCATCAAGGCCATGAGTTGATCTAGGCGTTCGCGGTAAAGGGCGCGAAATCCGTCAATGCCGGCCTGGTCTTCCTCAAGCGTGGCGATGACGCCGGCTGCCATGGCCGCCACGAAACCGGCGTCGGTCTTGCCTTTGACCTCCTTCATGTCGGCGATGAAGTCGGGTGAACCGACCATGGCGCCGACATGCCATCCAGTGCCGTTGCCGATCAATTTCGCCGCCGTGAAGGCCTCTGCCCATGAAAGGTCGGGAAATTCTTCGGCGACAGAACTCAACGTCGCGCTTTCATCATCATGACTGAGAGCCACATAAGCGGCGTCATTGAAAAGCCGAATATCGTTTTCCGCACAGTAGGCGCAAATTTCGCGGAACCACGCGTCGTTGGCGATTTGCCCGGACGGGTTATGGGGATAATTGGTCATCAATAATTCGGTGCCGGCGGGAATATCGGCGGGGCCGAACCGGAAGGCGTTGGCGGAATTGAGCTGAATGGATTGGTGCGTGACATTGGGATGATAAGCGCACCAGTTGGCGGGAATGGGATAGCCCGGCGCCGTCGTCGCGACACCGAGTTCTTCCCCGGCACAACCACAGGCTAAAGGCAATAATCCCAGGATCGGTTTGATTCCCGGTATCGGCAGATAATCTACATCCTCGTCCGCGAAATCGCGTTGTAAATGGGCGTTAATAAATCGCCGGGCAAAATCCGGGACCGCTGCGCTTTCGTTGTATTGATAGGCGTGCATGGCTTCCGCGTCTGACAGGACCGCCGCACTCGCCGCCTGGCGTGCGCTCATCAAGGCCGGCCCCTTGGGCTCACCAATGGACAGGTCCAATAGTTTGATGCCGGCTGCTTCGGCTTCACTGCGGCGTTGACGGATTTGTTGGAAAACATTGGCGCCGCCTGCCGGCAATCGTGATCTTCGCATGCGATGTGAACCTTTCTGATTAATCCCGCCAGCCTATGCCCCGCACCTGTTGAATGACAAGCCGCGATCGATTGAATGAAATTCTTTCAATGAAATTGTGTGCAGAGGATCTCGGAATGGCGTTGTTGGCGCCGATACCGTTGACGGCTGGCGGTGCGTATAAATAATCCGCGGTGACGTTGTTCACCTTGCTCAGGAACCCGACTAGCCGCGCGGTTGACCGACGCCGCCTTGGTGCGCGAAGGCGCCAACGTCGATGATCGTGCCGGATATTTGCACGGCTTCATCGGATAGCAGGTAGGCGACGGCACCGGCGACGTCCTGGGGTTCGGTCTTGCGCCCCGACGCCGTGGCGACGCCCGGAAGCGGCTGCGCGGCGGCCATTTCCTCGACCATGCCCGACGCCGTCTGTGGGCCGGGTATAACGACATTGACCCGGATGCCATCGCTCAGGTGATCGTAGGCGAGCGCCGATGACAGAGCGTGGACACCGCCTTTTGACGCCCCGTAAGCGGCGATACCCGCCTTGCCCCACCCGGCGCCCGATCCGATGTTCACGATGGCGCCACGACCGGCGTTGATCATGTGCGGGATGACGGCGCGGCAAACCAGGAACGGGCCTTTCAGATTGACCGCGACGACGCGATCAAACAGCGCTTCGTCCGTATCCAACACCGAGCCCGAAGGTCGGATGGCGGCATTGTTGACGGCGCCATGAATGACCCCGCCCTTACCGAGAGCGTGCGCGACCACACCGGCTACCGCATCTGCTTTTGATACGTCGGCTTCTAAGATATCGGCAGAGAGCCCTTCTGCTTCGAGCGCGTCCTTGGTGCCCTGGATGCCATTCGCGGCAGCACTCCCGGGCTGACGTCCGTCGAGGCCGAAGCCGACGACGGCGTAGCCGCGCCGCGCCAGATCAATGACGATACCCCGGCCGATGCCGTAGGTGGCGCCCGAGACGATGACGGTTTTCTTGTCGCTCACTGGATGCGTCCTAGAAGAAAATGGTCAGGTTCTTGGCCTGCAGCACGCTCTGGTCGAGATAAATCTCGCGCGCCGCGACCTCGAAGCCCTCGCCTATGCGCCGAAGCTTGTCGTGGCGCTTGCCGACGAAAAAGTCGGTCTCGGTTTCGTTGCGGTTACGGTAGATCAAAAACCGCACCCGGGTGAGAAGCGTGTCGGCGCTCTCATCGATGACCTGCAGGTTTGAGAACATGTGGGTGGTCCGCGAGACCGGCTCTTCGGCCCAATGGATGCCGGTCATGATTTGTTTGACCCGCTGTTCCAACTCAAACTTGCCTTCATCGAACCAATTCAGGTCTTCGCCCTCGTTTGTGTGCTCTCCATCCCATTCGCCGAAATTTCGGTTCCTGGTCACCGGCATCCAGTAGCGGATGTCGTCCGCCAATAAATCAAGCCAAGCCTCGAACTGGCGTCCGTCCAAAAGCTCGGCTTCCATGGTGTAAAACTGCTCGACCCGGTAGCGGACGAGAATTTGATCCATCAGCGCCTTGTCGGGGGATTGATCCATGATTTTGCCCCCTATTCCGCCGCTTCCACACTCACCGGATGGCGGCGGGTGTCGGGTGGCGTATCCATCATTTCCGCCCAGCGAGCGTAATAGGCGCGCTGGTTTTGTTCCGAGACATCTTCGGTGGCGTGGACCTCGCCGCCCAACCATTCGACCGGCCAGCCTTTTTGTTCGTATCCCATGCCCATGCCGTAATGGAAATCGTGGCGCCGGGCGATGGTACC
The DNA here is from genome assembly GCA_018665815.1 of Rhodospirillaceae bacterium. Lineage (GTDB taxonomy): Bacteria > Pseudomonadota > Alphaproteobacteria > Rhodospirillales > Casp-alpha2 > UBA3470. The sequence continues at coordinate 19,038 of JABJBP010000154.1, read as the reverse complement.
TTTGGCGCCCAGGTGGGCCGACCCCCAGTTCTCCATGTCGTCTTGTTCGGTCAATCCCGCCGGGCCCTGGTAACGGATGACGTAATGGCGGAGCACGTTCTTGACTTCAACCGGGGCATCCTTGGGGGCCAGGAAGATGCGCCAAATTTCAGTCTCGTTGGGGCCACTGGGGTGCCAAGTGCCCATGCTTTGCACGCCGTTGGAATACGACACGTTCGGGAATATCGTACCGCCGTGCCCGAACCACCGTGCCTTTTCACCCAGGCGTTCTTGGCGCTTCGTATAGCATTCACGGAAATAATCTTCGACCACCGCCATGTCTTGATAAGTCGGTATGTAGTCGTAGTCATCCTTGAACAACTCGCCGCGGGCCGTGTGGCCTTCCGGCGTCACACAGATGTTCAGCTTGTAAAGCTCGCGCTCGCGGGTCACTTCGTCATAGGTGTGGCGGCCTTTCGTGCCGGCAGGCGACAGCACGACTTGGTCCACCGAAGCGTGGCTTGGGTTGTGGTAATAGTCGCCGGCGAAATTTTCGGCGCCAAACTTCCAATTGCATGGCACCTTCCATTTGAAAATACCGCCGAAAGCCTGCCAGTCACCAAAGGTCCCGTCGGGAAGCTCGCAGTAGTCGTCGAAATAGAATCGGAGATCGCCCAGATAGGTTTCGAAATCCGGTGTTTCTTCGTCCCAGCAGGCGAAAACGAAGCCATGATAGCGGGCGACCCGGGCCTCAATCAGGCCCCATTGGGATTTATCCAGTTCGTTGTGGTAGCCGGTGTCCAATTTTGGCACGCCAATGAGCGCGCCTTCGTCTGAGAACGTCCAGGCATGAAATGGGCACATGAACTTGCGCGCATTGCCGCTATCTGCACGGCAGACGCGCATACCGCGATGCCGGCAATTGTTTAGCATGACATGCAGCTTGCCACGGCGGTCGCGGTTAAAGATCACCGATTCTTCGGCCATGCGGCTGAGGATGTAATCGCCGGGTTCCGGCACCTGGCTTTCATGGCCGATAAACAGCCAGCTTTTCGGAAAAATCCGTTCCAGCTCGTCGTCATAGACGGCCCGGGCGGAGAAGATTTCGCGGCTGATCCGTCCACGCTCAATGTTCACCAAATCGCCAGTATATTTGTGCGGTGCGTCACCACCCATGCTTGAGGCCTCCTTGCCTTTTGGTGTCTTCCCCTGAAATCCCAAGACATTATACCGGGGTTGAGCCTCAGCGGGCAACACGCATGCCGGTTGCCAGGCCGCGCATTCCGCTTAAAATACATCTCTTGGCAAGGTTTTAACGGACATTAGCGATGCCCATCCAGTCACCTATCTGGCCCGCGCAACTTGATCACTTGCGCCTCAATTCCGATGATCCATCGATGCTGGCGGATTTCTACGCGACCGCGTTCGGCTACCGTTCTGCTTCACTCGCCGATGGGACGTGCCTCCTGCAGGGACCAGGCCGGCGGATCGTCGTTGGTGCCGGCCAGCCCGGTGAGCGGCCGTATCACGGATACCGCCTGCGCGACCGCGGCCAACTCGAAGACGTACGCAATTTCCTGCAAGGCCTGGGCCTGAATACGGAACCTTCGCCGTCGGTGATATTCGAGGACGACGCCGTCGCGGTCCGCGATCCGGACGGCTGGCTCAGTGTGTTTGGATTGCCGCGTATGGATCTGCCGTCGCATCCGGTCGACAACACGCGCTCCGCCGTTTCCTTGTCAGGCCGCCTGCAGCATGTCGTCGTTGCCACGGACAATCTTGAGCAAATGATGGCGTTCTACGAAGACACCCTGGGTTATGTGGCTTCCGACTATTGCGCCGCAGACGTGGACGATGCGGATACCCGCAAGGTCGCCTTCTACCGTTCTGATCCGGAACACCATTCCTTCGCCGTGTTCTCTGCCTCGGAAGTTCGGTGTGATCATCACGCCTATGAGGTCGATGACTGGAACGCGGTGCGCGACTGGGCCGATCACATGGCATCATTGAACATCAAGCTTTGGTGGGGGCCCGGGCGCCACGGCCCCGGCAACAATCTGTTCTTCATGATCAAGGATCTACATGGTCATCAGGTCGAGATTTCCGCCGAATTGGAGGTCATGCCGCGCGAAATGGCGCCTCGCGTCTGGCCCCTGGAGGAACGCAGTCTCAATCTTTGGGGCCCGGGCTGGATACGCGACTAATCAACTAAATGGTCGGTTTGCGCTTCGCCGCTATTGGTTATCAAAAGATGGCCTCGCGGGTCAGCGTTGAAGTCAGTTTTGCGTCGGGAAGCCATGTTCAGTCGGGTGTTTAGGGTTACCCCGCAATCCATTCCGTTCCGAACAATCCATCAGCGTCCGGCATGGGTTCGGTTTGCTGACCGGTGGGCAGATTGGCGTTGATTTGGCTAACGCCTTGGCCGGAAACTGGATGGACCCAATTGGGAGCAATGTCGCGCAACGGTTTGGTCACAAATGCTCTTTCCGACATTCGAGGATGTGGAATTTGAAGCGCCACGCCGCCGGTGAAGGTGGCATTGATGGTTTGGCCGTTGAAATCCAGGATATCGAGATCAACGATCCTGGCGGCGTTACGCGCCCCACGTTGGCGGCCGAGATGGTTTTCAACGTCCAATAAGGTACGCATCAACTCTTCCGGGCTGGCGCCTGTTTCCACTGAGACCACGCCGTTGACGTACCAGGGTTGGTCGGACATTGGCACCGGGGCGCTACGGTACCATGGCGCGCGTTGGATGATCCGTGTGCCGTTGTCATGCAAATGTGCCAGCGCGGCGCCGCAGGTGGCGCGCGGTGGGCCGTAAATGTCGCTCGGCAGGTTGGCGCCGACACCTAAGAGGATCATCTTCAGTTTCCCAATTGAACTCGCATGCCTCATGTATCAGGCCCGTTGTGTCGGACCCCTTGAATTGGACAGAGAAAATACATATCTCTAAAGCAGCACGGCAGCGACCTCAATTTTCTGGGTTCATCTGCTGCCTTGTTGCGGTTGCCGGACATTTTTCCGGTATGCAATCGCGACGCTTTTTATAGGTTCGGACGCATTTAAACAAAGGGTGTTTGAAAATGACCATTTATCCCCAGGAACGTGTTGCTCTTTTCATTGACGGATCGAACCTTTACGCAGCTGCCAAGGCGCTGGGATTTGATATTGATTACAAACGCTTGCTGGAAATGTTCTCAAAGGACGGCCACTTGGTCCGCGCCCTTTATTATACCGCCTTGATCGAGGACCAGGAATACTCGCCGATCCGACCGCTGGTCGATTGGCTGGATTACAACGGCTACACCATGGTCACCAAGCCGACCAAGGAATTCACCGACGCCGCCGGTCGGCGAAAAATTAAAGGCAACATGGACATTGAATTGGCCATCGATCTCATGGAAATGGCCGAACATCTGGACCACGCGGTGATTTTTTCCGGCGACGGGGATTTCCGCCGCCTTGTCGAGGCGGTGCAGCGCAAAGGCTTGCGGGTCACCGTCGTCAGCACCGTGCGCTCGCAGCCGCCAATGGTTGCCGATGAGCTTAGGCGCCAGGCCGACAACTTCATCGAGCTCGATGACCTGCGCGCCACCATCGGCCGCAAATCCAGTGGCCACGACAATGTTGGAGATGGTCAACATCCTCATATTCAGGACGATCAAGACGATCAAGACGATTTCGATGAATTTGGTGATGCCCCCGGTAGTTCTCGTGACGTAGACGAAGAGATGGAAATCGCCTAATTAGGCGCCGTAACGTGAACCGTAAATCCACCCCCGACATCGCCGCGCCCGCCCAACCGGGCCGCGAATGCCCTTTGTGCCCGAGGCTCGTAGAGTTTCGATTAAAGTACCGGGCCTCAGACCCCGAATGGCACAATGCGCCGGTGCCGTCGTTCGGGCCAGTGGATGCGCGATTGTTGATTGTCGGCCTCGCACCCGGGCTGAAAGGTGCCAATTTGACCGGTCGGCCGTTTACCGGCGATTACGCCGGGGATCTATTGTACGCCACCTTGGCGGATTTCGGTTGGACGCGGGGTACTTATGGCGCCCATGCCGATGACGGGTTCGAACTTAACGATTGCCGGATCACCAACGCGGTGCGCTGCGTGCCGCCGCAAAACAAGCCGGTCGGCGCCGAGGTCAACACCTGCCGCCCGTTTCTGGTCGATGAAATCGCCGCGATGCCCAATTTGAAGGTGATCCTGGCGCTCGGCGGATTAGCGCACGGCGCCGTCATTCAAACCCTGGGTGAGCGCAAGAGTGCGTGGAAATTCGGCCATTGCGCCACCCATGACGTGCCGGGTCAGCCGTTGCTGATCAACAGCTACCATTGTTCGCGCTACAACACGAACACGGGCCGCCTGACGACCGAAATGTTCGCTGATGTCTTTGCGTTGATCGCCAAACACTTGGACTGAACGCCGGAGAAAGTCGCCCGAGATCAGCGACTTTCTCCAATTCCACAAATAATATAAGGTAATGGGTGCTGAGCGAATAACCTCGGGAGGACATCCATGCCGGCTGAAATCGTCAGCCTCAATCAGTTCCGAAAGGCTTAGAAAAAGGCTCAAAAGGAACAACAGAAAACCGCCAACCGGTCAAAGTTCGGCCGTAACAAGGGCGAAAAGCAACGTGATACCGAACACGTGGCGCGCCAGGACAATGATCTGGATGCCAAGCGGATGGGCAATTCATTTATCGACGATGATCTTGTTTAATGATTTTAAAACAATATCTAAGGGTAATATTTTAATGTGATAATAACACATGCTATGGCGTCTGTCGTCTGATGCCAGTGGACGAAGCGCCTACGCCATTGGGTTATTGCCGCCGATGATAAAGAGTTGTGCGCCGTCTCCCCATACCAATTCTCCGAGACTCTGCTAATATCCGCCAAACTCGTTTTTGGTCCAATCAGGCCCGTTTGAATGTTCTCTATATCCCTCTGGAAGGAACCCCAATGATCGACGTCTACACTTGGCCGACCCCGAACGGACACAAAGTTCACATCATGCTTGAAGAGTGCGGCCTCGAGCACACAATTCACGGCGTCAATATCCGCAAGGGTGAACAGTTTGAGCAGGCGTTCATCGACGTCAGCCCAAACAACCGCATTCCGGCCATCGTCGATCAGGACGGCCCCGGTGGCGCGCCCTACTCGCTTTTCGAGTCCGGTGCGATCTTGATCTATCTGGCGGAGAAAACTGGTCAATTCCTGGCCGCTGAAGGCCGGGCCCGCCACGATGCATTGCAGTGGCTGATGTTCCAGATGGGCAACGTCGGCCCGATGTTCGGCCAGGCCCACCATTTCCGGGGCTACGCCAAGGAAAAATTGGACTACCCCATTGAGCGCTACACCAATGAAGCCGGGCGGCTCTACCGGATCATGGACAAGCGGCTGGGCGAAAGCCCGTACTTGGGCGGTGACACCTACACCATCGCCGATATCGCCACCTTCCCCTGGGCCCGCAACCCACAGCGCCGCGGCCACGACATCAACGACTTGCCCAACTTGAAGCGCTGGGTCGATGAGATCGAAGCCCGCCCGGCCGTGGAAAAAGCCCTGCAGGTCCTGGCCGAACACCAAAGCAAACCCACCGACGTCATCGACGACGCGACCCGCGCCATCATGTTCGGTGACAAACAGTTCGCTAAGCGGTGAGGCGCAGGCGAACCCTAGCTAACGAACTGGGCCGTCTCCGGAAATGATCGTCCGCCAGAGCGTGCGGTGCTTGGCGGGGTCCAAATTTTTGGTGGTGGCGGAATGCATGATGGCGGCATTGTCCCAGGCGAGCACATCACCGGGCTGCCATTGGTAGGTCATGCGGAATTGATCCTGGAGGCAATGATCGAAAATTTCTGCCATGAGGGCGTCGCTCTCGGCCTCATTGAGTTCGTTGATCCGTGTTGTGTAGGCAGGATTGATATAGATCGCCTTGCGGCCTGTCTCTGCGTGCATGCGGACCACCGGATGGGTGCCGGGATCGGGGGCTGCGACCTTGCCTTCAACCAGAATGTCGCGCTTTGAATGGGTGTAGTCGTGGACGGCGGTAAGGCCATCGAGACGCGTTTTCATGTCATCGGGAAGCGCGTCGTAGGCCGCCGTCAGGTTGCAAAATAGCGTATCACCACCCTGATCCGGGATTTCCACCGAATACAGCAGCGTCGCCTTGGCTGGTATCTCTTTATAGGAGACGTCGGAATGCCAAAACGTCCCGGCGTCCGCCAAGCCTTTGGGTTTGCCACCCATCTCGACGCGGTTCGAAAGCACAATAATCAGCGGCGTGTCGGGGTGATGGAACTCGGTGAATGTGTGGGGCTCTAACTCAGGCCCGAAAATCCGGCTAAGATCGAGCACCTGGTCTGGTGTCAGCCCATCCTGGCCGCGGATGGCGATGACGTGGTGATCCAAGAATGCCTGGTAGAGGGTTCGGCGGTCCGCGTCGGAAAGTGGTTCGCGCAGATCGACACCATTGACGATGGCGCCAAGGTTTTCAGAAAGTGGTGACACTGTCGCGCTCATGGTGAAATCCGTCTACGTTGTCGCCGGCAGGGGTTTCTCGATAGCCTTGATGATCTTCGCGGCACCCGGCTTGGTCACCGTTGAAAACCAGTCAACCAACCGCCCGTCCGGGCCGACCAGATATTTGTGAAAATTCCACTTCGGCGCGGCCAGCGCGCCCATCTCCTTGCGGGCCCACAGGTAAAACGGATGCGCGTCGGGGCCCTTGACTTTTTGCTTTGTGGTCAGTGGGAACTCGACACCGAAATTCTTTTCGCAAAAGGCGTTGATTTCCGGAAGCGGGTCCGGCTCTTGAGCGCCGAAATCATTGCATGGCACACCCAGAACAACCAATCCCCTGCCTTGGTAATCACGCCACAACGTTTGCAGTTCCGCGTATTGCGGCGTGAATCCGCAATGACACGCCGTGTTGACCACCAAGATGGCCTTGCCGGCGAATGTATCGCCGGCCAATGGGCCACCGTCGATTGTGCTCCATTGGGTAGCGCGGAAATTATCGATGTCTGTCACAGCCGCCCCTCATTCGTACCGTTGCTGTTTCCACGGGTCTGCGTCGTCGTGGTACCCACGGCGTTCCCAGTATCCCGGACTGTCGCTATCGAGGAATAGCATGTGGTGGACCCATTTGGCACTTTTCCAGAAATACAGTTCGGGAATGACCAGCCGCACCGGGCCACCGTGTTCGCGCGAAATGGGCGCACCCTCCCAGGCATGGGCGAGAATCACGCCGTCGGCTTGCAAGCGCTGCAAGGGCACGTTCGTGGTGTAGCCGTCGTAGCCGTGGATGACGGCGAATTTCGCCTCCGCGTGGGGCCGAACGGTGGCCAGCAGGTGCGCCATGGTGACACCCTGCCATGTGTTGTCGTAGCGCGACCAGTCAGTGATGCAGTGAATATCGGATAACGTGTCGGTTTGCGGCTGCGCCAAAAACGTATCCCAATCCCAACTGATTGGGCGCTCAACGGCGCCGGCGACGGTGAACTTCCAGTCCCGCGTTTCGATCGTCGGCTGCTCGCCCAGGTCAAGAATGGGCCAGTCGTTGGTCAGGTGCTGTCCCGGCGGTAGGCGCTTGCCGTGATCGGGATGGGGGCTGTTGCGGCCCGGTTTTTCGCCGTCGCGCGCCCATCGTTCTTTGGCTTCGGTGAGCTTTTTGCGGTCTTCGGTGGGCTCTGGGTCGCGAAATTCGCCGATCACTGATCCTGGGTCACCTTTGAACAAGGCGTCAAATCGGTCATCGTCGGGGCTGGACATATTCAGCCGAGGTCCCGCATCAGGCGTTGCTTTTGACGGCCCCAGTCGCGTTCTTTTTGCGATTGTCGTTTGTCATAGTGCTTTTTGCCCTCGGCAATGGCGATTTCGACCTTCGCGATGCCGCGTTCATTGAAATAGACTTTTAACGGCACCACCGTCATGCCCTTGCGCTGGGTGGCATCCCAAAGTTTCGCAATCTCGCGGCGGTGTAACAACAGCTTGCGGTCGCCGCGCGGTTTGTGGGTGACGACATGCGCGCCATCGTATTCAGGGATATAGGCGTTTTTCAGGAACATCTCGCCATCGCGGACTTCCGCGTAGGCTTCGCCGATGCTGGCCCGCCCGCCGCGCAGTGATTTGACCTCGGAGCCGGACAACATCACGCCGGCCTCAAGGGTTTCCACGATATGGTAATCGTGGCGTGCTTTGCGGTTTTGCGCGGCGATATTGCCGTCAGACTTCTTGGTCTTTTTCCGGGCCATGATCCTGGGGCCCTTGCCCTACGCCGCTTGCTTAGTTGAGCAGACCGGCCCCGACCATCGCCGAGCGGACCTGCTCTTTGCTTTCGTCGGAGATGTCGGTCATCGGCAGGCGGACGTCGGCTTCGCATTTGCCCAAAAGTTTGGCGGCATGCTTCACCGGCCCGGGGCTGGCTTCGCAGAACATCGCGTCGTGCAGCGGCGTCAGGCGTTCCTGCAGTTCCATGCATTTGGCGACGTCGCCGTCGCGCCAGGCGCGCTGCATATCAGCGCATAGGCGCGGTGCGATATTCGCGGTCACGGAAATGCATCCATGGCCACCGGCGGCCAGGAACGGCACCGCAGTGCCGTCTTCGCCGGACAAAAAGCAGAAATCATCGGCGCCACCGTTCATGGCGGCTCGTGTTACCTGCGGCCGGAACAGGTCCGCGGTGGCATCCTTAACGCCGACGATGTTCGGCAGTTTCGCCAATTCCGCCATGGTTTCCGGCGTCATATCGACGATGGAACGCGGCGGGATGTTGTAAATAATCACCGGCAGGCCGCCTTCATCGTGGACGGCCTTGAAGTGCGCATACATACCGCCTTGCGTCGGCTTGTTGTAATACGGTGTAACCACCAGCACGGCATCGGCGCCGGCCAATTTTGCGTGTTTCGCCAGCTCGACGGCTTCGCGGGTCGAGTTTGACCCGGCGCCCGCGATGATCGGCTTTCGGCCCTTCACCTGGTCGATGCAGATTTCCGTGACTTGTTTGTGCTCGTCGTGGCTCAACGTTGGCGATTCGCCCGTCGTGCCGCACGGCACAAAACCATCCGTTCCCTCCTCGATATGCCAATCGAGCAAGGCGCGGAAGCTGTCTTCATCGACCGCACCGTTCTTGAACGGCGTGATCAGGGCTGGAAATGACCCTTTGAACATTGTCTTTCTCCCGGCGTTTGTCCTGGGGCGCTGGTCGCAATGATTGATGTCCCAGGTTTAGGGCCGGGACCATACTCCCGTTATTTGCACTGGGCAAGGGCCGGGAGAAGGGCAATGCAACGGATACGGGCGGCTAATGCAGGCGTATTTCGGTGTCAACCAGACGGAACTCTGCGGGCCTGATCAACTCGGCCGAGGCGACGCGTACGGAATGGAGTTCACCATCAAGATTTTGTTCCCAAAATTGCAAAATTTCCTTAAGCACCGGAAAGCGTGGTGCCATGTCGTGATCCTGCCAAATGTAATTTTGCAGGAAGTCCGGAAAATCCGGACGACGGTAAGTAATTTCGGCGGTCGTCAAGCAGTAGCCTTGGAGTTGTATGGCGAGCGACATGATTCGGTTCTCCATTCTTGTTTAGGTTTTGCCGAAACGTTATCGGCGACGTATCCTCCCCGTCGCGCTTTTTCAAATTGTCACCCATCATGGCGCGAGTCGTCAATAATAATCGTTTTATTACAACACATTAGCAGCCTATCGGTGAGAGTGCTGCTAATGTGTTGAGCGCGCCGTGGGATTAGTTCACGGCCTCACGATAGCGTGGGTTGGCGCCCACGTCGCTGGCGGGCTACCCTCAGGTTGACGGTTTGATGTGTGAAAGGACGGTCCGCTGATCCACAGACTTTCAGTTTTCTGGCTTGTGGCATTCTTGGCGGCGGGCGGGCCGGTGACGGCGGCCGAGACCAAATCCGATCCCAAATCCAAGGCCGCAATTAAGCCCTGGCTCGAACTGATATCGGGCACAGACGCTCATTGGCTCCGCAATGCCTTCAAGGCGGCCGACCTTAGGCGATGGAAGACGGTCACCTCATACGGGCAGAAAATCAAAGACCCGTTGGCTAGAAAGTTGGTCACCTGGCGCCGGCTGACGGTCCAGGGAACTGGCTCCAACTTTGCTGAAATCGACCAGTTCTTGGCGGAAAATCCGGAATGGCCAAGGCGCCGGCGGTTGCTACGCCGAGCCGAGGAACTGATCCCGCCTGGCATGCCGGCGGAAGACGCCATGGTTTGGTTCGGTGGGCGCGAACCGGAAAGCGCCACAGGATTGACGCGCCTTGGCGAAGCGCATTTGGCGTTGGGTGAAGGTAATATGGGCCGCGAGATGATTCGCAAAGCCTGGATCGAAGGAAATTTTCCACGCGCCCAGGCCCGCCGATTCTATAATAAACACCGCAAAATTCTGTCCATGACCGACAATATCAAACGCCTCGACCGATTGTTGTGGCAAGGCCGCTACGGCCCCGCCCGGCGGATGACGTATTTGGCGCCAGCCGATTGGCAACGTTTGGCGCAGGCGCGTTATTCCCTGCGTCGGCGGACAGGCAATGTGGATTACTTGATCAGCAAAGTCCCGCCGCATCTGACTAATCACCCAGGCCTTGTGTTTGAGCGGTTGCGATGGCGCCGGCGAAAGAACAAGGACAACGCCGTGGACCTGGCGCAAAGTCTGCCAGCTGCATTGCCGCACGCCGAAATATGGTGGGATGAGCGCTCTACACTGGCCCGGCGCGCCATCACCAAGGGCCGGATCACCGATGCCTACAGGATCGCCAGCCGCAACGGCCTGAAGCCAGGCACAGCGGCATTCGCCGAGGCCGAATGGTTATCGGGATGGATATCACTGAGGTTTTTGAAGGAACCGGCCAAGGCCTTCGAACATTTTAACCGGATGTATGAGGCGGTGAAATTCCCGGTCAGCATCTCGCGTGGCGCGTATTGGGCCGGTCGCGCTGCCGAAGCGCAAGGCAAGGACGAATTGGCTGTTGGCTGGTACCGCAAGGCGGCCGCCCACCCACTGAGTTATTACGGACAATTGGCCTTCGCACGCCTGCGCCCCGGCACCAGCCTGAAATTACCCGGCGTTGTCAATTTACCCACCGATCCCAATACAGAGTTCGATACCCACGAACTGGTCCGTGCGATTTTGATCTTGGGCGACATCGCGGCCCACGACCAGGTTGGCTATTTCGTCCGCCAGCTCATGGAGATTTCCGAAAAACCCCAGTGGTGGGCCCGGGTTGCCCGACTAGCGCGGCTGACGGGCCGGCCTGATTTATCTATCCGCATCGCCAAGAAAGCGGCCCGAAATGGCACACCCCTGCCCCGTGAAGCCTTTCCGGTGCTGAAACCGCCGGCTTTGCCGGCGCATGCCGACGGGATCCCGCCCGAGGTGCCGCTGGTCCTGGCGGTGATCCGCCAAGAAAGCGCTTTTCGGGTGAGCGCGAAAAGCCATGCTGGCGCGCGGGGGTTGATGCAGTTGATGCCGGCGACGGCAAAAAGTGTGGCGAAACGGTTGAAACAACGATTTTCGCGCGTCCGGTTATCGTCCAGCCCAAAATACAACATGACCCTCGGGCAGGCCTATCTGGCAAGCGTGTTAAAGGAATTCAAGGGATCCTATGTCTTGGCGTTGGCGTCCTACAATGCCGGCCCGCACCGGGCCCGGAAATGGATCAAGCGCAACGGCGACCCGCGCGACAAAGATGTCGATTCCATCGATTGGGTTGAACTGATCCCGTTTGATGAGACCCGCAATTACGTGCAGCGGGTGCTGGAAAATTTACAGATTTACCGGCTCGGCTTATCAAAGACTGAAATTGCCTTGGGCCTCGAAGACGACTTGCACGTTTCGGGCAATTAAGTTGTGCCGCAAAAGCGCGCGGGATCGCGCCCGCATTGGTTGACCGCGCAAACGCCGCATGCCAGAAATCGGGCCAACCTGGCCGGGAGGACAACCACATGGCGACCATGAATGATATCGACGCCTGCGTTTTTGACGCCTATGGCACGCTTTTCGATTTTGCCGCCGCCGCCGCGCGCTACAAGGATGAGTTGGGCGACAAGGAAAAGCCGCTGTCCGATATGTGGCGGGTTCGCCAGTTGGAATACACCTGGCTGCGCAGCTTGATGGGCGAATACGTCGAGTTTTGGCAGGTTACCCAGGATGCGCTGGATTATTCGATGTCGGCGCTGGATATTGAGGACGTGGGGCTGCGTGAGAAACTGTTGGATATGTATTGGGAGCTGGACGCCTTCCCGGAAGTCCCTGATATGCTGAAGACCTTGAAGGCCGGCGGCATGAAAACGGCGGTTTTGACCAATGGCTCGCCGGATATGGTGCAAGGCGCCATCGACAGCGCCGGTATCGGTGATGTGCTGGACGCGTCGTTTTCCGTTGATAGCGTGAAAATCTTCAAGCCGCACCCGAGCGTATATCAGATGGTCCCCGATACTTTCGACGTCGGGTCGCGGCGCGTTTGTTTTATGTCATCGAATGCCTGGGACGCGGCGGCGGCGGCGAATTTTGGTTTCCGTGTCGTCTGGATTAACCGCTACGGCCAGCCGCCGGAAAACATTCCGGGCAACCATGAGCACGAATTAAAATCCCTTGAGGGCCTACCGGCACTTTTGGGTCTGTGACGGTAACTTCCTTGGATTACGCTGAAAAACGCTACACGTCGCAAGACGGGTTAAGCCTTTATTACCGGGACTACGGGCCGTCGGCGGACGGCTTGACCCCGGTGCTGTGCCTGCCCGGCCTGACGCGGAATTCCCGCGATTTCAGTGCTATTTCCAAGCGGTTGATGAGGGAGCGCCGTGTCATTTGCCCGGATTTCAGGGGGCGTGGTTTATCGGATCATGATCCAAATTGGCAGAACTATGAACCAACCACTTATATCGGTGATATCCGCCATTTGTTGTGTGCGTTGAATATACACCGTGTCTTTGTGATCGGTACGTCGATGGGCGGGTTGCTGACCATGGGCATGGGCGCCGCCATGCCGACGGTGTTGGCCGGCGCGCTGATCAACGATGTCGGCCCGGACATCGGTGAAAGCGGCGTTGAGAAAATTATTGCGTATATGCGCGACGGCGCGGCCGGGTTTGCCGATTGGCCAGACGCGGTGGCATTTTTGCGCGCGCGCTTTCCCGAAATCCCCGCGAACACCGATGAGGAATGGCTATGGATCGCCAAAGGCACGTTCCAGAAATCAGAGAACGGCCGCATTGAGCACAACTGGGACCGGGCAATTATCAAGCCTTTGTTGGCGCCAAGCGCCGAGCTTGATCTTTGGCCCATGTTCAAATCTCTGCGCGGCCGGCCGCTTGTTGTTACCCATGGCGCCCTGTCCGATATTTTAAGCGCTGAAACTTTGGCAAAAATGCAGGGAGCCATACCCGAACTCACCGCCGTTACCGTCCAAGGCATCGGTCACATGCCAAGTTTATCCGAACCTGAATGCCAGGAGGCCTTGAATAATGCCCTCGCCATCGCCGACCACGCCCAACATCGACGATATCCGCGCGGCCGCTGCGCGCATTGAGCCCTACGCGGTCCGCACGCCGCTGTTGGAATCACCGCATCTAAACGACGCCGTCGGTGGTCGAGTGCTGATCAAGGCTGAACCCTTGCAGCGCACGGGCTCATTTAAGTTTCGCGGCGCCTTCAACGCCGTCTCGCAAATACCTGAAGATAAAAGAAAAAATGGTGTCGTCGCATTCTCTTCCGGCAACCATGCGCAAGGCGTTGCTGCGGCGGCTGGGCTGCTCGGGATGCCGGCGGTGATTGTCATGCCGGAAGATGCGCCGGCCTTGAAAATCGAGAATACCCGCGGCTTCGGCGCCGAGGTCATAAATTATGACCGCTACACCGACGACCGAGAGGCTATCGGGGCGAAAATCAGCGCCGAGCGCGGCGCGACGTTGATAAAGCCCTATGACGATCCCAAGATCATCGCGGGGCAAGGCACGCTCGGCTTGGAAATCGTCGAACAAATCGATACCGCGCCGGATTTGGTGCTGGGCCCCTGCGGCGGCGGCGGCTTGATTTCCGGCACCGCCATTGCCGTCACCGAGGCGTTTCCCAACGCCCAGGTCTTTGCCGTCGAGCCCGAAGATTTTGACGACACGGCGCGGTCCCTAAAACAAGGCACACGTCAGGAAATCGACCCCGATGCCAGGTCCATTTGCGACGCTCTGTTGCCGACAACGCCCGGTGAGCTGACCTTTGCCATTAATCTGGCGCTGTTGGCCGGCGGCTTGGTGGTCAGCGATGCACAGGTCAAGGAAGCCATGCGTCAGGCGTTTTTGCGGCTGAAATTGGTGGTTGAGCCCGGCGGCGTTGTCGCACTGGCGGCGGCATTATCAGGTGCCGTTGATTGCCGCGATAAGGTCACGGTCTGCATTTGCTCGGGCGGCAATGTGGATCCGAATTTTTTCGCGGACGTTTTGCGGGGCGAGTAAAGAACGCCTTAAGCGCTGGCTTTTGCCGGCGCGGGTTCGCTTTTGGTGTTTGTGGCATCCCCAGCAGCGGGCTTTTCCGCCGGCTTCTTTTCCTGGATACGCTTGCAATGGCCTTCCAGGAAGGCCCCTGTCTCAATCGCCAAGTCTTCGTGCAAGATATCGCCGACCATATGCGCAGTGCGGGCCAGCTTGACCGAGCGCGCCTTGATCTGGCCGTTGAAGGTGCCATGAATAATCACTGAGTCCGCAGCAATTTCGCCCTTGATGTGGGCGGTCTCACCAATCAGCAGGGTTTTAGTACGGATATCGCCTTCGATCGAGCCATCGACTTGAAGTTCGCCGTCGCTGCGCAAATCGCCAATAATCCGCAAATCCTTGCTGATTAGGGACGGCGGAGACGGTTTGACCGGCGGCTGCGGCTGCGGCTGCGGCTGCGGCTGCGGCTGCGGCTGCGGCTGCGGCGTCTCCGCAGGTGCGTCCGTTGATCCTTTAGTTGTCTTGGAAAACATGTCGGCCCGCTTTGATGAATTTCATCGGATTGATCGATTTCCCGTTGAAAACCGTCTCGTAATGCAAATGGGCGCCGGTAGAACGACCAGAATTCCCCAATAGGCCAATCTTATCGCGAAACTTCACCGTCTGGCCACGTTTCACGTAAATTTTGTGCAAATGGCCATAGCGTGTGCGGACACCGGCGCCGTGATCAATTTCCACGTAGCGGCCGTATTTGCCCTTCCACCCGGCATAAGTCACGCGGCCGGGTGCCGGCGCGCGGACTTTCGTTTTCAACACGCCACCGAAATCAACACCGTAATGCGCGCTCCAGCGTTTGTTCAGCGGGTCGCGGCGCTTGCCATATCTTGACGTGATGGAATAGACGTCCAGCGGTGGCGCCAGCGGCAGCCGTTCCATGACCTGCTGCAGATCGCCCAGACGTGCCAAATGGACGTCTAGTTTCTGAAGCGAGGTCTTCAGTTTGCCGGCCGGGATTAAATCACTGCTGTCGGCGGGAATGAAGGGGCCACCTTGACCTTTCGGGCGTCCGGCGTCGGTGATCGCAACTTTGTTCGCGTCCAGGCCAACCGTGGTGATCACCTTCTCAAGCGTCGAAATATGCGAAACCGTCCGCGCGGTCAGTCTTTGTACAGAGGTTTCATGACTGGTCTGCAACCCGGTCAGGCGACCTTCCAGGTCCTTGACATAGCGGCGCATGCGCGAGCCGTCGAACAAGGCTTGATTGCGTTCCGATAGCGCGATCTGCAAATCGCTTTCGATTGAGTTGAGATTATCCTTGAGAACGTAGTTGCGCCCAGTCATCGACCGCATTTGATTTTCAAGATCAACAAGTTTGCCGCGCAGGCTTTCGCGCGCCGATGCGATCAATTGGCGATCATCCTCGGTCGATTCCAATTCCTTCGAGACCGTGCGTAAGTTTTTCTGCAATGACGCATTGCGTTCAACAAGACCGAGCATCAACGCTTGATCGTGCTCAAGGTCAATGGTGATTGAATTAAATTTGTTTTGATATTCGGCAACTTCGCCCAACAAACTCTCATAGGCCAACCGTGCGGTGGCGATACGGCCATCCTTGGCGGCGATGACTTTTTCGTGCTGAACGAAACTGTAAGTGGCAAAACTGAACCAGCCGCTGGTTCCGACAACCATAGCCAACAGTAAAACCTGGGCAAAGGTCGTGATCCGGAAAAAAGCAATCCGGCCATCCGTCCGCAAGTGAATCTGGCGTTCTGGAAACCAGCACTTGATTCGGCTCGTGGTGGCTTTTCGCCAGGACGGCGAATTTTGCTGCAACGTCATTCAGTTTCCCTCAACGCAACCCAATATGGGCATCCCTATTTTGGTCTCGCCACCTAGAGCATTTAATCCACCGGTTGATCCGGTTTGAATTTGGCGATGATCCCGGTTTCAAGTCCCCTCGGAAACCGTGAAAAAAGTATCGGCATGGTGTGATCCATGCAAGTCAATATTGCTTGCAAGGCAACGTGCGGCGGGGGAAAACCTTGGATTGCTCCGATTCGCAGGCCATTCCGGCGGGTCGGCGTAAAAAATCGACCCCGATTCGGTGATCCCTATGACCCAACCCAACGCGAATCCAAGCTTGTCTGATCCGTCGATTCTCTTGGCGACATGGTTTGGCGCCGGCTATTTGCCGAAGGCGCCGGGCACCTGGGGGTCGCTGGCTGCGTTGCCGTTCGCCTGGGTCATCGCTGAATGGAGTGGCGGCGTCGGATTGGCGGTGGCGGTGCTGATTGTCTTCGGCGTCGGTCTTTGGGCTTCGGTCGGGTATCTGCGGCTGGGCGGCGGTGAGGACCCGGGCCCTATCGTCATTGATGAAGTTGCCGGGCAATGGCTGACCCTTGTTCCCTTCGCGCCCGACCCCCTACTCTATGGGCTTGGGTTCGTTTTCTTCCGCATCGCCGATATCATCAAGCCGTGGCCGGTCAGCTGGGCCGATGGCCATGTGAAGGGCCCCATGGGGATCATGCTTGATGATGTGCTCGCCGGCATCTACGCGGGCGCAGCATTGTACGCAGTCAATGTTTATCTGCTGGCGGGAGGCCAATGATGTTCGATGCGGAAACCGTGGCGCGGGCCGAAGCCGTATTGGCGGCATGCCGCGTGCGCGGGCTGATGTTGGCAACGGCGGAATCGTGCACGGGCGGGCTGATCGCTGGCGCCTTGACGGCCATTGCCGGGTCATCGGATGTGGTTGAGCGTGGTTTTGTCACCTACACGAACGAAGCCAAACAGGACATGTTGGGCGTTGCGCCGGGACTATTCGGCGCCGGTGCGCCGGGCGCGGTCAGCGAAGACGTCGCACGCGCCATGGCGGAAGGTGCGGTGGCATGCTCGCCGGCTGATATATCCGTCTCTGTGACCGGAATAGCCGGTCCCGGCGGCGGTACCGATGAAAAACCCGTCGGGCTGGTGCATATGGCGGTGGCATTGGATGGCCACCAGACCCTGCATGAACGCCACGTCTTTCCGGGTGATCGCAACGCGGTCCGTGACCATACGATCATTGCTGCGCTGGCATTGCTGGAACGCGCCCTCGCCTGACATCGTTTCTCCGTTTCATGTCTATCGCGCATATGCCTTGCCGAGACGGCATTGGATTGTACGCCCCTGTTGCGCCTAAGATGCCGGCTATCACCCCAATTTCAGGCAGGAGTTCGGCACATGAGCGACGGGCAAACGGCACGGGACGGCCGGAAAGCATCCCTTGATCCTAAAGATTGGGCGGCATTTCGCACGCGTGCCCACGCCATGTTGGATGAAGCGCTGAACCATGCCGAAGGCGTCAACGAGGGCCCCGTATGGACCCCGATGCCCGATGACGTGAAAGCCGAATTGGCAGAGCCTGTCCCGATGACGGCCCAGGGCACCGACAAGGTCTGCGAAGATTTGCTCTCGCAAGTCTTACCCTACACAACCGGCAACACCCATCCGCGCTTTTTGGGATGGGTGCACGGCGCCGGGGCGCCAGGCGGAATCATTGCGGATACAATGGCGGCGGCGATGAATTCAAACCTTGGCGGCCGTGATCATGGTGCCATCTATGTCGAGCGGCAGGTCATCGACTGGGTCAAGAAATTGTTCGATTTCCCGCATACATCCAGCGGCCTGGTCGTCAGCGGCACGTCGATGGCTACCATTATATCGCGTTGACGGCGGCGCGCTACGCGAAAGCCGGTTATGACGTTCGGCGCCAGGGCGTGCGCCCGGAAAAAGGCCGGCTTGTCGGCTATACCTCGGCCGAAGCGCACAGTTGCATCGCCCGGACCTTCGACATGCTGGGCCTTGGCCTTGATGGGTTGCGTTCAATCCCCGTTGATGACGGCTACCGGATGGACATCAAGGCGCTGCGCCAGGCTATCACTGACGACATTGCCGCCGGCCACCGGCCGTTCTGCGTCGTCGGCTCGCCGGCCACCGTGAACACCGGCGCCATCGATGATATGGAGGCGATCTCGCGGATCGCCCAGGAATTTGACCTGTGGTTCCATGTCGACGGTGCGTTCGGCGCGAAGCGTCAAAAGAGTCCGGTGCAAGAGCCGCCATGCCGGTCGTCTTTGCGTCATACGCCCCCCAGTACACAACCAATTGGTCTGCACATTACGGAACCGATGAACATAAATTTCCAATGGCGGCGAGCCGCCTCAGTATCCTGAACAAATCAGGTCAGCCGCTCACAATTTGAGGACTGGTAACCGTGTCGCCACACGACGCGTGATATTTTGTTCAATCGGTTCGTGATGAGTCCCCCTTAAAGACCCACTGGTCAGATCAGACCGATATTCAGATCAAATCATTCCAATCGAATGAATATATTACTGTGCTACATCAAGAATTAGAAAATTTTCAATGGAGCTCCTGACATCGGCGAGCCGCTCACTAGCCTCATTCCACGCCATAAAGCTCCCGCGCCCGGACCTCAAATGCATGGACCATTTTCTGTACGGCCTCGTTGAACACCAGGCCGATGGCTTTTTGCAGGATGATCGAGCGAAACTCGAAATCGACGTAAAAATCGATTTCGCATTGCCCGCCCGGACGGG
>JABJBP010000153.1 GCA_018665815.1 Rhodospirillaceae bacterium | reverse complement strand
TCGTGGCGGTGACGGGCGGCGTCATGTTCATCTGGATTTGCGCCCGGGCAATACTTCGCCGAACCTCAGCGCCATAAACAATGCTGGAAGCAATGCTGGCGCCGGGCGGCCAGCTTGCTTATAAGTTGCGCGTTACCGGCCAGAGAGATTGGGGTTCCCGGTGCCGAAAAGTCTAACCGACACCAAACAGACTGCCGAACAGGATACGGCGCCGACGGAACACCGATTCCGGCTGCACGACTATGCGATTCTTTTGAAACCCCGCGTCATGTCGCTGGTTGTCTTCACGGGTGCCTGCGGCCTGATCCTGGCGCCCGGATCCATCAGCATTGAAACCGCGATTATCGCGGTGATCTGTATCGCCGCCGGTGCCGGCGCGTCGGGCGCCATTAACATGTGGTACGACGAAGACATCGACCGGATCATGCGCCGCACCCAAAACCGGCCAATCCCGGCGGGCCGCATGAACCCGAAAGAAGCGCTCTATTTCGGCGGCTTTCTTTCCGTTGGGTCGGTGGTGACCATGTATTACGCAGTCAATGCCGCCGCCGCCGCGTTGCTGGCACTGACCATCCTCTATTACGTATTCATCTACACCATGTGGCTGAAGCGCCGCACGCCGCAGAACATTGTCATCGGCGGTGCGTCGGGCGCCTTTCCGCCGATGATCGGCTGGGCAGCCGTGACCGGCGATATCGGGCTTGGCGCCATCGCCATGTTCGCGATCATCTTCCTGTGGACACCTCCGCATTCATGGGCGTTGGCGCTATTTAGGCGCGGCGATTACGCCGCCGCCGACGTGCCGATGATGCCCGTCGTCGCCGGCGAAAAAGAAACCAAGCGACAGATGCTGATCTACACGGTGGGGCTCATCGCCGCCACCCTAGCGCCGGTCGCCGTCGGTATGTCCGGCGCGCTCTACGGTATTATCGCCGCCGGCCTCGGCATCGAGTTCTGGCGCCGCTGCTGGCGGGTCTGGAAAAGCGACGAAGAACAGGAAAAAACCGCGAAACCGCTGTTTCTGTTCTCAATCCTGTATCTGTTTCTGATCTTCGTCGCGCTGCTGGTCGACAGGCTGGTGATGGTCGTCCTGGCCTAAATTACGGCCTAATTCACGACCTAAATCACGGCTTAGCACCGGCGCGCTGGAGAATTTCCATCATTTCAAAATAACCGTTTCGGCGCGCCAAACTGAGTGGCGACACCCCCTGCCCGTCAGCCAGATTGACGTCCGCCCCGGCCTTGACCAGGGCACCCAGCGTCGCCACATGACGTGGCCCACTATCGCCGAGGACAATGGCTTCAATCAGCGCCGTCCAATCCAAATTATTGACGTGATCCAACGGCGCCTTGCCGTCAATCAGGGCCTGGACGACCTCAACATGGCCCAGGTGTGCGGCGGCAATCAAAGCCGTCCCTTTATAGGGGCTGGTGACGAGGCCAGCATCCGCGCCGAGCGAAATCGCCAACGTCACCATCGCCGAATCATCAAGCACGGCGGCAATGGTTAAAACGTCATAGTGCTGACGGTCCAGCGCATTGAGATTTCCACCGCCGCGCACCAATGCACGTAGTGCTTTCCGGTCGCGCTGGTAAGCGGCAATCATCAAGGGCGTGCGGCCATGCGCATCGGTTGCGTTGACGTTGTTGCCTGCCGCCATGAGCCGCCGGACACCTTCATGATCACCCGCCGCGACCGCCGCGTGAAATCCTTTATAAGTACGAATTTCTTCTGCACTCGGCGGTGTTTGCGCGAGAATGAGCAAACGAGGTGGCTCAGGTAGCGGACTGACCAACGTCATCGCATCGCCTCTGTTCACAAGATGTAAGATTGTGACGACGGCCAGAACCGGCATCAACAACTGGCGGCACTGGCATCCCAGCATCACAGCGAACGCTCATTTACAGGCGCGACATCGGCTGGCATCGGATGCATATCAGAGTCGGCAGCGGCCAATTCACCCCGCGCCTGGACCGCAATCACCCACGCCCCACGCAAGAACAACGCCGCCATGCCGCCTGCCACAATCAGGTCCGGCCAGGGCGATGCGGTGATTGCAACCATGCCCGCCGCGCCGATCACCGCGACATTGCCGATGGCGTCATTGCGCGAACACAGCCACACGGAGCGCACGTTCGCGTCGCCGTCTCGGAACCGGTACAGCAAACCGGCGCTGACGACGTTGGCGATCAGCGCGACAACCGCGATGCCGCCCATGGCGAAAGGCTCGGGCATCCCCAGCACAAACGTCCGATAGATCGTGGCACCCATGACCCACAATCCGAAGGCGCCGAGACTGAGCGCTTTGAAATACGCCGCGCCGGCCCGCCATTTCAGCGATTTTCCGATCACTGCCAAGCTAATTGCATAAGTCAGTGTGTCGCCCAGAAAATCCAACGCGTCCGCCTGCAAAGCCATGGATTGGGTTAAATACCCGGCACCCGTTTCCACACCAAACATCACGGCGTTGATCGCAATAACGATCAACAGCACCCGTTTGTAGGTGCTGGACACGCCGTCAAATTTCGGCATCTGAGTACAGCACGTGGCGCTCATGACCATCGGTCTCCGGCTTGTTCTAAACAATTGACCATGCCATCCTAAAACCTCTAGTCACTAGAGGTTCAAGCGAAAACCACGAGAAACGCCATGCCCATCGAAAAACTCACCATCGGTCATTTGGCCCGCGAAACCGGCACCAAGGTCGCCACTGTGCGCTACTACGAAAAGATCGGCTTGATGCCCGATCCCTTCCGCTCGGCCGGCAACCAACGGCTTTACGGCTATGAACACGTCGAGCGTCTGGCCTTCATCCGCCACAGCCGAGACCTGGGCTTCGGCCTGGATGCGATCAGGGAATTGCTGTCGTTGGCCGACGCGCCCGAGCAATCGTGCGAGCGCGCCGATGAAATCGCCGCCGGCCATCTTCAGTCCGTGGAAGACCGGATCACGCGCCTTCAGGCCTTGCGGACCGAATTGAAACGCATGCTGGCTCATCAGTGCGCCCACGGCCAAGTCGCCGAATGCCGAGTTATCAAGGTCCTGGCCGATCACCGCCACTGCCTGACCGACGATCACCATTCCCATACTCACAAGACGGTCGACTAACCCAGCCCGTCTTCCTATATGTGGGAGCGAACCAATCATCGGAGCCTCACATGCCTAACACCGCATACCGACAGCTCGAAGCCCGCTACCGCCGCATCGCCCTGTTGGGCGAGGCCGCCTCAATCCTGCATTGGGATACGGCGGCGATCATGCCGGGCGGCGGCGCGCCCGCGCGGGCCGAGCAATTGGCCGAGATGCGGGCCGTTGTTCACGGGCTATCGACGGCGCCGGAAATTGGCGATCTGGCCGCTGACGCCGAAGCCGACACGGACGGCCTTGACGATTGGCAGCGCGCCAACCTGGGCGAGATCAAGCATCAATGGACCAAGGCGACGGCCTTACCCGAAGATTTGGTGGTCGCCCATTCTCGGGCATGCTCGGCTTGCGAAACCGTGTGGCGGACGGCGCGGCCCGAAGGTGATTTCGGCGCCGTCCAGGGTCTTCTGCAGACCGTCCTCGACCTGACCCGCGAGATCGGCCAAGCGAAAGCTGAAACGCTGGGGCTGTCACTCTATGACGCGCTGCTCGACGACTATGAACCGGGCGGCCGGACCGCCGAAATTGACCGGGTGTTTGGCGAGCTCGAAGCTTTCCTTCCAGAATTCCTGGGTGAAGCCTTGGATATCCAGGCATCAAAGCCGGCACCTGTTACCCCCGAAGGCCCCTTCCCCATCGCCACGCAGAAAGCCTTGGGCGAAAAATTCATGGCGGCGCTGGGTTTTGATTTCAACCACGGTCGCCTGGATGTCAGCCTGCATCCGTTTTGCGGCGGCACGCCGGATGATGTCCGGATCACGACGCGCTACGACGAGGCTGACTTCACGTCGAGCCTAATGGGTGTGCTCCATGAAACCGGCCACGCACTTTACGAACGCGGCCTGCCGGAACGCTGGCGCCGCCAGCCGGTCGGCAGTGCGCTGGGGATGAGCGTCCACGAAAGCCAATCCCTATTGGTCGAGATGCAAGTCTGCCGCTCGCGCCCGTTTATCGATTGGGCCGGGCCGATCATGACCGAAGCGTTTTCGGGCACCGGCCCCGCCTGGGAGACCGAAAACCTGCACCGGCTTTACACTCAAGTGAAGCCCGATTTCATCCGCGTCGATGCCGACGAGGTGACCTATCCGGCGCATGTCATTTTGCGCTACCGATTGGAGAAGGCCTTGCTGTCGGGCGATATGTCGTTGGATGATTTGCCTGGTGCGTGGAACGACGGCCTCAAGGCGTTGCTGGGCATCGTGCCGGCGTCCGACCGCGAAGGCTGTCTGCAGGACGTGCATTGGTACGATGGCGCGTGGGGCTATTTCCCGACCTATACATTGGGCGCGATGACCGCCGCGCAATTGTTTGCCTCCGCCAAGGAGGCCGACGTGGATATCGAAGTGGGAATCACCAAAGGCAATTTCCACCCCCTGATGGCCTGGCTGGGCGAGAACGTCCACGGCAAGGGCCGGCTGATGAGCGCGTCTGAATTGTTGACCCAGGCGACGGGCCGGCCGTTGGACACGGACGTGTTCAAAAATCATCTGAAAAACCGCTATCTGGCCTGATCGCCAAAGCTTCGTTAAAGTCCTTTTCGGCCCCGGACCGTTTTGAGGCAGTTCGGAGGCCGCCAAGGGGAGGATTTTCGGATGACTGAGCTTGATCCCATTACGCTTGAGATGTTCTGGCGGCGGTTCAATTCGACTGTTGATGAACTGGCGGCGACGTTGAAGCGCACGTCATTTTCAACGGTGGTGCGTGACGTCAATGATTACGCGGCGGCGATTTTCGACCGCGAGGTGCGCTTGTTGGCGCAATCACCGGAATCAACCCCCGGCCTTTGCGGGCCCTTGGGCAACATGCTGCGATGCATGCTCGAAGATCACCCGCCGGAAACCTTGGAAGACGGCGACGCGTTGATCGGCAACAACCCGTGGCAGGGTTCCGGTCACCACAACGATATCACCGTGGCGACGCCGGTATTCCACACCGGCCGGATCATCGGCTACACGGTGACATGCTGCCATCACGTCGATATCGGCGGC
This sequence comes from Rhodospirillaceae bacterium, assembly GCA_018665815.1. GTDB lineage: Bacteria > Pseudomonadota > Alphaproteobacteria > Rhodospirillales > Casp-alpha2 > UBA3470. The sequence continues at coordinate 14,137 of JABJBP010000153.1, read as the reverse complement.
CGGCGGGCGACCATCGAAAGCCGTGACAATTACGAAGAAGGGTTGCGAATCCCGAACCTGAAGATTTTCAAGGCCGGTGAATTGAACACCGATGTACTGGCCTTCATTACCAACAACGTGCGCTCATCGGAAACCGTCGTCGGCGACCTGCGCGCTCAGTTCGCGGCCAACCATGTCGGCGCCGAGCGGTTGCGCGGCATTTGCGCGGAACGCGATTGGGATGACCTGCAGATGGTCGCCGATGAAATGATCACCCGCAGCGAAGCCCTGGCCCGCGCCGAGATCGCGAAAATTCCAAACGGTATCTACGCCCGTGACGTCATCATCGGCATCGATAACGGCGAAGACGTGACCATCGGCTGCAAGGTCACGATCACCGACGAGGAAATCGAGATCGACTTCGGCGGCTCGTCCGCACAAGTCAAAACCGCCGTCAACTGCACGCTGACCTACACGGCGTCCTATACCACTTTCGCCGTTAATGCGATGCTCGATCTGCCGATCAAGATGAACGAGGGCACTTTGGCGCCGCTGACCATCAAGGCCGACCCAGGCTCAATTTTGAACTGCACGTTTCCGGCACCCGTCTTCGCCCGCACATCCATCGGCAACTACATGGCAGAGATTGTTTTTGGCACCATCGCCGAAGCGGTCCCGGACCGGATCTGTGCCGGCGCCGGATCAACGCCCATGTGGGGGCAGTATTTTTTCGGCAAGCGCCAAGACGGCGGCGGCTTCGCACCGCTGAATTGCGTCAACGGCGGCCTCGGCGCCCGGCCCGACCGCGACGGCGTTTCTTGCCTGACGTTTCCGGTGAACGTCGGCAATACCCCCATCGAGGTTTTGGAAAACGATATCCCGATCCGTATCCACCAACGCGCACTGTGGCCCGATTCGGCCGGTGCCGGCGAATACCGGGGCGGCTTCGGGCAGCTGTTTGAGGTTGAAGTCCTGGACGGCGAATACGGTCCCGACGGCGACATCCTGACCAGTTTCCGGGCCGGGCGATTCGTCCATGCGGTACCGGGGTTTTTGGGCGGCGGCAATGCACCCAACGGTGAGCTATACGTCAACGGCGAGGCGCAAACCTCAGGCATCCAGCGCAACCTTGTCCCCGGTGACAAGTTTCTCTGTCGTATTCCCGGCGGCGGTGGCCTGGGTGACCCAAAGGACCGTGCGCCCGAGCGCATCGGGCGTGATATTGATGACGGCTTGATTTCCGATGACTTCGCCGCCCGCCATCACGGCTATGAAAATGGAGACGCCAAATGACTGGCAGTCTCGGCAGCGATATCGGCGGCACATTCACAGATTTCGCCTTGGTCGATGATACGACCGGCGATGTCCGCATCCACAAATGCCTGACCACGCCCGATGACCCGTCCGCCGCGGTGACGGACGGCATTCGCGCCTTCGGCGAAGATATGCCCGAGGTCCTGGGCAATCTGGCCTACCACATTCACGGCACTACGCTGGTCATCAACGCGGTGATTGAACGCAAGGGCGCGAAGACCGGTTTGATCGTCACAAAAGGCACGCGCGATGTATTGGAGATCGGCCGCGAGAAACGTTACGACGGCTATGATCTGAAAATTGGGTTCCCCGATCCCTTGGTACCGCGCCCCAGGCGTCTTGAAATCGACGAACGCTTGCATGCCGGCGGCGACGTGGTCACGCCCTTGGATGAGGCCGGCGTCAATGCCGCTGTCCAGTCCCTGCGTGATCAGGGCGTCGCCTCCATTGCCGTATGCCTATTGCATGCCTATCGCAACTCCGAGCATGAACGCCGTGTCGGTGAGATCATTGCCAAAGCGGTGCCTGATATCCCCGTGTCATTGTCATCCGACGTGCTGCCCGAAATGAAAGAATATGAGCGCACGTCGACGACCGTCGTCAACGCCTACGCCAAACCGGCGGCGGGGCAATATCTGAACAAACTGTCAGAACGGATGATTGCGGCGGGTGCGAAAAGTGAGTTGTTGTTGATGCTGTCGAGCGGCGGCACGACGACGGCGGCGACAGCGCGTGAATTTCCAGTGCAGATCATCGAATCAGGTCCGGCGGCGGGCGCGTTGGGTGCCGCGCATTATGCTCGACTGGCCGGTCTGGATGCTGTGCTGTCCTTCGACATGGGCGGGACCACGGCGAAGATGTGCCTCGTCAATGCCGGTCGGGTCGCGAAGACAACGGAATTTGAAGTCGCTCACGTCCACCGCTTCAAACGCGGTAGCGGCATCCCGGTCCATATCCCGGTCGTCGATCTGATGGAAATCGGCGCCGGCGGAGGATCCATCGCGCGCGTTACCGAGGTCGGCACCCTGCAGGTTGGCCCGGAGAGTTCCGGCGCCCAACCCGGCCCGGCATGCTATGGTGCCGGCGGCACGGAACCGACAGTGTCAGACGCCGATTTACTGTTGGGTTACTTGGACCCCGATCATTTTCTCGGCGGCGGTATGGCGCTAGATGTTGACGCCGCCCGCGCGGCCATCGAAAACCGTCTGGCTGGACCATTGAAGTTGGGTAGCGAAGAAGCCGCCTGGGGCGTGCATTCCATCGTCAACGAAAACATGGCGTCAGCGGCAAAGGTTTATGTCACCGAACGCGGTGAAGACCCGGCGCGCTATACCATGGTCGCTTTCGGTGGCGCCGGGCCAGTGCATGCCGTCGACTTTGCCCGGCGTCTGGGGCTGAAGCGCGTGCTGATCCCGCCGCATGCCGGGGTTGCCTCGGCACTGGGGATGATCGTCGCGCCGATTTCATTTGATACGGTCCGCACCCTACCGGGACGATTGAGCCAAAAGACCGCCGCCGATCTGCAATCCCTGTTTGATGAGATGGCCGCCGAATGCCTGAGCCGCATGCACGCCGATATCGACACCGATGCGCTGAGTTATGACATGAGCGTCGACATGCGCTACGTGGGCCAGGGTTACCACGTCAATATTCCAATCCCGGATGACGCATTGGGCGACAGTTTTCCAGGAAGCATTACTGAGGCCTTTGGCACCGTCTACACCAAGCTATATGGACGCGTGTACGATGATCTGGAATTGGAAGTCGTAAATCTGCGTCTCAGCGCTTCTACGCCGACACGGATTGGCGATTTCGGCAAGGCCGCAGCGGATGGCGCCGACGCCACACCGCACCGCGAACGGCAAGCCTATTGTCCGCAGGCGGACGGTTATGTCCCGCACGCGATCTACCGCCGCGATACCTTGGGCGTCGGTTTCAACGCCAAAGGCCCGATGATTATCGAAGAGGACGAATCCACCACCATTGCTGGCACCGGCTGCACGGTCTCCGTCGATGGCCACGGCAGCTTGGTCATTGATTTGGAGTAATCATGCCGATCCGAAGCACCGCCGTCGGCACTGAAACACCTCCTTACGACCAAGACATCACAACCCGCCGATGCCTAGCCTATGCGGCGGCACTGGGCGAAACCGACGATGTCTATTTTGATGACGCCCGGCCCGGCGGCATCATCGCGCACCCGGCCATGGCGGTATCGCTGGAATGGCCACCGTCGCGCGACCTCCGGCTGGTCCCGGCCTTTGGTGCCACGCCCGACGAACATTTGCGCGTCGTCCATGCGGAACAGGACACACAATTTCACACACCAATCCGGCCCGGCGACAAGCTCAGCGCGCGGGGTCAATTGATCTCGGTTGAGCGGATCAAGCCGGGCGCCAAGACAGTGACCAAGCTGATCCTAGAGCGTGACGACGGCACGCCGATCTCGACAAGTTTTTCAACGGCTATCTATCGCGGCGTTGAGACAGACGGCGCAGACACGGTGACTGAGGCGCCTGCGCCCTGGCCGGAGGAAGCGCCGCCGAACCCATGGGCCGAGACCTCCATCGCCGTGGCCCGCGAACTGCCGCATATTTACACCGAATGCGCGGACATTTTCAGCGGCATCCACACGGAACGCGAGGTCGCGCTGGCCGCCGGCCTGCCGGATATCATTCTGCACGGGACCTGCACCTGGGCGCTGGCGATGAGTGTCATCATTGACGCATATCTTGACGGGCAACCTGAGAAACTCGCCCGGTTCGCGGGCCGCTTTACCGGCATGGTTATCCCCGGCACGGACATCATTGTCCGTCACGGCGCTACGCCGTCAGGCGCACAATTCGAAGTTATCGCCGCCGATGGTTCGACAGCCATATCAAAAGGCAGCGCGGCGTTCGAAAATTGATATGAACGCGTTACGCCTAAACATCGTCAGGCAGGATCGGCGCCTTGGCTGCACCCACGGCCTTGACCAATTCGGTATCGACGGCGCCGCGCGATTCAATTCTTAATGAGCTTGAGGTGCCGTAACACCGCACGCCGCCCTCGACGTCGTCGCCGATTTCAACAAACCCGGCGCCGAGGACGGTCATCCCGGAGAACAGGCCGGCGACGTAACTGTGGTAGAAGCTGCGGGGGAATATCACCGGCGCTTCACCGCCGGGCGCATCGAGGACGATATATTTGAGCGACATGGCGTCTCCTCCCGGGGCAGGTTATTCGACGACGTTCTTGACCTTCCGCAAACCCGCCAGCCAACGGCATGCAACATAGAAGATCGGCGTGAATAACAACCCAAAGAACGTGACGCCAATCATGCCGGCGAATACCGCCGTGCCCAGGGCCTGGCGCATTTCGGCACCGGCGCCAGTGGCAATGACTAACGGCACGACACCCAGGATGAACGCGAAGGCCGTCATCAAGATGGGACGCAGGCGGACCCGGGCAGCTTCCACCGCCGCGTCCAATCGGTTCATGCCGTCTTCTTCGGCTTGCTTGGCGAACTCGACGATCAGGATCGCGTTCTTCGCCGCCAAGCCGATCAACACGACAAAGCCGATCTGCACCAAAATATTGCTATCCATGCCACGCAAACCGACACCGACAATGGCGGCCAACAGGCACATGGGAACAATTAGGATCACTGCCAGCGGCAGCAACCAGCTTTCATACATGGCCGCAAGCAGCAAAAAGACAAAGATCACGGCGAGTGTGAATGCGATAATTGCCGTATCGCCGGCAAGCTTTTCCTGCAGCGCCAGTTCCGTCCACTCAAACCCGAAACCGTCTGGCAGTACTTTCACCGCCAGCGCTTCGACGCGGGCCAAGGCCTCGCCGGTCGACAAGCTTGGCATTTTCGCCCCCTAAACCTCGGCCGCGGGATACAAATTATAACGCGGCACCCGGTGGGGTCCGGTGATGTCGCGGAACGTGGCCACAGACCCAATCGGCACCATGGCGCCGGTCGTGGAACGCGCCCGCAGTTTGGCGACATCGTCCGGCCGGTCGCGGAACGGCCCGTCGGCCTGCGCGGTCACCCGGTAGGTGCGGCCCAGATAATTGAAGTCGTTCACATAGGCCGAGCCAATAAAAACCTCCAACGCCTCCAACACGCGCTCCGCGGGGACATCCAGAATTTCGGCCTTCACCCGATCGATGTCGGCGTAAATCTTCGGCGTTGCTGTGTTGAACAGCGAGAACACGCGGCTCAACCCCGGGTCCTGATTGGCGGCGCCGATAAGGCTGCGCGCAGCATGTTCAAGCGCCCGAGCGCCGCGCCCTCCCCGATCCTGAACGTACAGTTTCCAGCCGCCGCCGCTGCCGATCCCACGCACCGACGGCGGCGCGATCAGGAACACGAAGGCGTCTTGGATGGCGAACAATTTGGCTTGCAATTCACCCCGCACCTTGCCTGCCGTGGCGCCGCGCTTGGCGCGCTCAGCGATCGGCTTCATGGGCACGAAAATGGCACCGGCATTCGGCGCGTTGGTAAACGTGGCGCCGTCAAAGCCGGCAAAGCCAACGGCATTGGCAACTTCCGGGTGGCTGCGAATGATGGCCGTAGCACGCTGAACGACCGCGTCCGTTCGAGCCAGACTCGAGCCCGGCGGCAACTGCACAACAGTGATCAGATAGCCCTGGTCCTGATCGGGGGCCTGAATGGTGATTTCCTTTGTGATGCCGCGTAACGTCAGATTGCCCTTAACGATGCCAGTGCGCTCGCCGGTGACCTTCATGGACGTGCTGACGAACGTCGCTTTTGGGTATTTGTCGACCTCAAGAAAATCAGCGTTGCGGATATGCTTGTCGCGCTTCGCGTGATTGGAGTTTACGCTAGCGGTGTCGATCTCGAGGCTGATTTTCGAAGCGGCGGGGTTTTTCGGATCAAAACTGAACGTTCCAGAGAACGTATCGAAGCGGCCCGTCAGCCAGCTGAAGCCCAGGTGCTTGACCCGGAAGTTGATCGACGCGTGCGCGCCTTTCGTATCGATGATGTAGTCAGCCGCATTGGCGGTGCCGGCCAACGGGCCAATGGCAAGCACGGCGGCAAAGAACGTTTTCATATTGTTCATGTTTCTTCCTTGGAATTTTCTTGGGGATCGATTTGGGGGTTGTGTTGTGATTTGCGGGGTGGCGGCAGCATTCGGCGAAGCGAGCCGCCGCCGTCGATATAATGGTGTTTCAATGCGGCCAGGGTGTGCAGCACGGCCAGCGCGATGACGCCATTGGCCAAAATTTCATGAACGTCGCCGGCGATGTCTTCTTGGTGCTTGGCCTGCCAGATGGCCGGCACATCAAACCAGTTGAATACGGCGATGAGCCGGCCGTCGGCGGTGGAGATCAAATACCCGCTGATCAAAATAGCCGCGATCAAGGCATAGAACCCCCAATGCACGCCATGCGCAGCCAGGCGTTCCCATGCTTTGAGATCGCTGGTGTCGGGCTCAACGTTGGTCATTCGCCAGATCAGGCGAAACACCAGCACCCCGACTAGGATAATGCCGATACTTTCATGGATATGCGGGATCGTCTGGTAGAGCTTGTCGTAGTAATTCAGCTCCTCGATCCACAAGCCCGATCCGAACATGGCAATAATGGCCAACGCCATTAGCCAGTGCAGCCACTGTGCCACTCGACCGTATCATTCTTGTGTATTGACCGCGCTCACCGTGTTCTCCGTCTCATATTCAAGCCGCCGCATCATAATCACTGTCGAGGAGAGTTGGTATCATCGATCCACCCGATCAAGTGATTGTTACAGAAACAGTTTGTTGCTTCTGGGAAACGGTATCGCGGATCATCAACCGAAATTGTTCGCCCCTGCCACCCGGTGTAGTGTTTTCCAATCATGGCTGAACAGGAACGAACCATCCTTGTCACCGGTGCCTCGAGCGGCATCGGCGCCGCCGTATGCCGGCGGCTGGCGGCACCCGGCGTACGCTTGGCAGCGCACGCACGGCTGGGCGAAGACAGCGGCGACAATCCTGCACTTCGCCAGGTTGTTGCTGAGGCCCGTGAGCGCGGCGCCGACGCTCATGCGTTTCACGCCGACCTAGCCGCGACCGGCGCCGGCGACGCCCTGATCACTGACGTCGTCGCACATTTCGGTGACCTTGATCAGATTGTATCCAACGCCGGGTTCGCCAATCGCCAAATTGTCGGCGATGCCGCCAGGGCTGAACTGGACAGGGCAATGGCCTTAATGACCGGCGGGTTTTTTGATCTCACGTCGGCGGCGCTGCCGATGATCAAGGCGTCACGCGTGGGCGCCGTTGTCGCCATCAGTTCTTTTGTCGCCCATGTGTTTCCAAAAGATCATCTATTCCCGACCACGGCGGCGGCGAAAGGCGGATTGGAGGCCATTGCCAAGGCGTTGGCCGTGCAATTGGCGGGCGATGGCGTGACTGTAAATTGTGTCGCGCCGGGATTTACCCGCAAAGATCCGACAGGCCATTCCTCGATGAACGAACAAGCGTGGAAGGCGGCCGCCGACGCCACCCCCATGGGCCGCATCGCCGAGCCCGACGACATCGCGGCGACCGTCGAGTTTCTGCTCGGCCCAGGCGCGCGTCACATCACCGGCCAGACCATCGCGGTCGATGGCGGATTGGGACTGGTATAGGGCTGATCCGATCAATTTTCTGTGCCGGCCTCGTCCTTGTGGCTTGGGGTCGCCAAGGGTAGGGTGCGCGGTCTGAATTTTCACGTGATGGAGTGAATTTCGTGAAGTACGTAAGCACCCGCGGCGAAGCGCCAGTCCTGGCGTTTGATGAGGTCCTGCTGGCCGGCTTAGCCCGCGACGGCGGACTCTACGTGCCGGAAAGCTGGCCGCAGTTTTCAACGGCTGATATCGCCGCCTTAAAAGGCCTTTCCTATGTTGATCTCGCCGAGCGCATCATCACGCCGTTCGTCGGTGACAGCCTCAGCGCGGCCGAGCTTGAAGCCATTCTCTCCGAAGCCTACAGCCATTTTGAGACGCCCGAGGTTGCGCCGATCAAAGATTTAGGCAACGGCGAACATTTGATGGAACTGTTCCATGGGCCGACGCTGGCCTTCAAGGACGTCGCCATGCAGTTCCTGGGGCCGTTGTTCGAAAACGTCCTGGCGGAACGCAATGAGCATATTTGTATCGTCGGCGCGACGTCGGGGGATACGGGCTCGGCGGCCATCGAAGCCGTCCGGGGCCGCGACAACATTGATATTTTTGTTCTCTATCCGGACGGACGGGTCTCCGACGTGCAGCGCCGCCAAATGACCACAATAGATGAGACGAACGTTCACACCATCGCCCTGGACGGCACCTTTGATGACTGTCAGGACGCATTGAAGGCGCTGTTCAACGACACCGCGTTCCGCGACCGGATGAACCTGAGTGCCGTCAATTCCATCAATTGGGCCCGGATTGTCGCACAGATCGTCTACTATTTTTGGGCCGCCCTGAAGCTTGGCGGGCCAGAGCAACCAGTGAGCTTCGCTGTGCCAACCGGCAACTTCGGCAATGTCTTCGCTGGTTACGCAGCAGCCCGCATGGGCTTGCCCATTGATCAGCTCATCGTCGGCTCCAATGCCAACGATATCCTGACGCGCTTTTTTGAGACCGGCACCATGGCGATGGACGGGGTTGAGCCAACCATCAGCCCGAGCATGGATATTCAGGTGTCATCAAACTTTGAACGTTTGCTATTCGAGTTGTACGGTCGTGATGGCGCCAAGGTAAAACAGACTCTGTCGGCGTTTCGCGACACCGGCGCTTTCAGTATTGATGCCGACGGATTGGCAGCAGCACGCGAACTGTTCGACGGCGCACGCTATGACGACATCGAAACCAAGGCCGCCATCGGTCAGGAATTCAAGGCATCCGGTGAATTGCTTGATCCGCACAGCGCTGTCGGCTTGCTGGCCGGCCGGGCGCGGCGCAAGAATGCCGACACACCGCTGGTCGTACTGGCGACAGCGCACCCTGCAAAGTTCCCCGACGCCGTCGAAGACGCGTCAGGCCAGTTTCCCGCGTTGCCAGCGCATATGGCCGATTTGTTTGAGCGCGACGAAAAGATCAATCCGCTGGCCAATGACAACGCCGCCCTTCAGTCATTTATCGAAGCCCGAGTAAAGGCATGAGCATTTGAGCATCAACCTCACCCGCCTGGATAACGGCCTGACCGTCGTCTCCGACACCATGACGACAGTCGAGACGGTTTCCGTCGGTGTCTGGATCGACGTCGGCACCCGTGACGAACATCTGGAAATTAACGGCGTCTCGCACCTGCTAGAGCACATGGCCTTCAAGGGTACTAAGCGCCGCAACGCTTATGCCATCGCCGCCGAGATTGAGGCGGTCGGTGGACACCTCAACGCCTATACGTCGCGCGAGCACACCGCGTACTACGCCAAAATCTTGAAAGATGACCTGGAGCTCGCCGTCGATCTGTTGGGCGATATCTTACAGCACTCGGTCTTCGACAATGAAGAGCTGGCGCGTGAACAAGCGGTCATTATTCAGGAAATCCACCAGGCTCATGATACCCCGGACGATGTTGTCTTCGATCATTTCCAGGAAACCGCTTATCCCGATCAACCCATGGGCCGCCCAGTTCTGGGGCGCCCTGACGTGGTCCAATCCATGGAACGCGAACGGGTCATGGATTACATGCGGGGCCATTACAGTGGATCAAAGATGATTTTTGCTGCGGCGGGCAACCTGGAGCACGATAAATTCGTCGACTTAGCCAAGGCGACCTTCAATGCCTTGCCCGCCGATTGTGAGTTTGAACGCGACCAGGCCAGCTATCAGGGCGGCGATTTTCGCGAGAGCCGCGAATTGGAGCAGGTCCACGTGGTGATGGGTCTGGAAGGTATCGCTTTTTCGGATCCGGATTTCTACGCGGCGTCGACCTTGTCTACGGTGCTGGGCGGCGGCATGTCATCGCGGTTATTCCAAGAAATTCGCGAAAAGCGCGGCCTTGCGTACTCCATCTATTCGTTCTTGTCGTGTTACAAGGACAACGGCATTTTCGGCATCTATGCAGGCACCGGCGCGGACGAAGCCAAGGACCTGCTGCCGCTGGTGCTCGACGAAATCAAAAAAGTGCAGGACACGGTCGATGACGATGAAATGGCCCGCGCCCGAGCCCAATTGAAGTCCGGCATTCTGATGTCACTGGAAAGCACGTCGTCGCGGTGCGAACAACTGGCCCGCCAGATTATGGTTTTCGGCCGGCCGATCCCGACCGCCGAAATAGTCGAAAAAATAGATGCGGTCGATGCGGATGCGGTGATGGGCATAGCCCGGCGCCTGTTTCAGGGCACGCCGACATTGGCCGCCCTGGGTCCCGTCGATAATATTTCAGGTTATTCGGAATTGTCGGCGCGGTTGTCCAAGTAAGCTTCAACCAGACGGTAAATCGCCTCAGAGTCATCGGGATCACCGGTGAAAGCGATGTTTGAAGTTTCACCGTAAATATTCATGACATAGCCGCGCGCGCCGCAAACCTTTTCCAATGCCGCAACGAACGGAATAATGACATTGTCATTCAAGCTTTCGGCATCGGCACAGGCTTCCATACGCTCGGCCAACAAGCGCATCAAATCGTCGGCATCACCTCGGCCTTTGCGTGAAGATTTCTTTTTCGCCATGAGTGAGCTTGGACCTTGAAGTTGGGAGTGGCTGGAAAGTTAAGCGTGGCCGGCGTCGTCGGAAAGCATACGGGGGTCAATGCCGATTTTCGCCATCGCCTTCGCCCACTTGTCATCCAAATCAATGCCGAAGACAAGGTCAGAGTCCGCATCGACATTGAGCCAACCGTTGCTCTTGATCTCAGTATCCAACTGACCTGCCCCCCAGCCCGCATAGCCCAACGCCAACAGGCACTGATGCGGCCCGATGCCGCCCGCAATGGCCTTGAGAATATCGATGGTCGCCGTCAGCGCGATGTTTTCGTCGACCACCAGAGAGGCGTCTTGCAGATAATCGGGGGAATGCAGGACAAATCCACGGGCCTGCTCCACCGGTCCGCCGAACAATACCCGGATGGGTTCGCCGCCGTCGTCTGAATCAATTTCCAACTGTTCCAGCAGTTCGGGAAAGGTTAGCGAATCAATCGAACGATTGACGACCAACCCCATGGCGCCATCGGAATTGTGCGCACACACATAAATGACCGATTTTTCAAACCGAGGATCGGTCATGCCCGGCATCGCGATCAGCAATTGACCGGAAAGATATGCGGAATCGGGTTCGTCGAGAATCATTGCTACGTCTTCACGTCCTATACCTGTCCTACATATTATCTAGGAAGCCAGTAATGGCACTGCAACCAATATGGACATTATGACACAGGCGTAGGGGCGCTCAAAGCCGGATAGAGGCCTGATTGTTGATCATCACGGCACGTCAAGACTACGTGAACCGGGCCGAAAAGCGTGAAAAGTCCAATAAATGCGCGTATATAGACGTAATCCCTACCACCATGACCAGGCTATCAGTACGTGCAAATTTTGAACAAACTCGGCCTCACGCGATTGCTTAGCGCCGCCATTTTGGGCCTCGGCGCGATTTCGACGGCAGGCACGGCCAGCGCCGATTCGGCGGCCTCCGCCTGGGCGAAGACCGACCATACTCAGGTCCGCCTGGTGTCCGCCTCGGCAACAACCGGCGACGGGCCGGCGCTTCGTCTCGGCATGCAGTTCAAATTGCAGCCCGGCTGGAAGGTCTATTGGCGTTCGCCCGGCGATGCCGGATTCCCGCCGCACATTGACTGGAAAGGTTCAAGCAATCTGACCAACACCAAGACCGAATGGCCGGCACCGAAACGCTTTTCCGTACTGGGACTTGAAACCTTGGGCTACAAGGATGAAGTCATCCTGCCGCTCAGCGCCAAAACCGTCACCCCATCGCAAGGGGCGTCGCTGAAGGCGCGGGTCCGTTATCTCACCTGCAATGATATCTGCATCCCCTACGAAGCCAAGTTGTCGCTTGAATTGCCGCCCGGACCGATGACGCCAAGCGCCCATGCCCACAGTATCGACCGTTATTCGGCGCGCGTGCCCGGCGACGGTGCCGCCCATGGCCTCGCCATCACCGATTTGCGCAGCGTAGAAAAAGCCGGCAAGTCCGTGTTGCGGCTGGTCGCCAGTGCCGAGGGTGCATTCACCGCCCCCGATGCCTTCATGGAAGGCGTGCCGGGCCTCGCCTATGGCAAGCCTAATATTAATCTTTCTGACGACGGCCGCCGGGCGATCATCGACATTGCCGTCGACGGCCTCGACGGGTTGGATGATGCCAAAGGCCAGACCCTGGATGACCGCACTTTCACGGTCACCTTGATTGACGGCAAACGGACCGCTGAACAACAACTGACGGCAAAGCCCGGCGACGTGGCGCTGGATAGCGGGGCATCAAACGCCGACCAGACCGCCCACCCGGCGACAGGTCCACCAAGTTTGTGGACGATACTGTTGTTCGCCATCCTGGGTGGACTGATCCTCAATTTAATGCCCTGCGTGCTGCCGGTGCTGTCTTTGAAACTTCTGAGCCTCGTCCAACACGGCGGCGGCGAGCCCGCAGATGTCCGCATGGGATTTTTGGCGTCCGCCGCCGGTATCATCACTGCTTGCCTGGCCTTGGCCGGCGTGTTGGCCGCCATGAAAGCGGCAGGTTCCGTCGTCGGTTGGGGCATCCAATTCCAGCAACCTTGGTTCTTGATCGGCCTGATCACGCTGGTGACCGTTTTCGCATGCAATCTCTGGGGATTTTTCGAGGTCCGCTTGCCGGCATTTATCGGCAATGCCGGCACCGGACACGCGGAAGGTGTTGGCGGACACTTCTTACAAGGCGTGTTCGCGACATTGCTGGCGACACCGTGCTCGGCACCGTTCCTGGGCACCGCCATCGGTTTTGCCCTGGCCGGCGCGACCGCAGATATTTTCATGGTTTTCGCGGCGCTGGGTGTCGGGTTGGCCTTGCCCTATCTGGCCGTCGCAACGGTCCCGGGGTTGGCAACGCGGTTGCCGAAACCAGGCACCTGGATGGTCAAGCTGAGGGTTGTTCTGGGCTTCGCCCTGGCGGCAACCGCCATCTGGCTACTCACGGTACTGGCCGGCACGTCGGGCGCCGACGCCGCGCTAGTGACCGGGGCATTGATGGGCGCGGCGGCGATGGTTTTGTTCGTCGCCCACCGCCCGACAGGTCGTGGGCTCAAGGCCTCCGCGCCGGCCCTGGCGGGAACATTCATATTGGCCTTGATGGTGCCGAGTTGGCTGCCAGCGCCCGCAACCAATTCCAAAACCACCGCGCTTGATGGCATCTGGCAACCCTTTAATGAAGCGGCGATCCCGAAGCTCGTCGCCGAAGGCAAAACCGTCTATGTCGACGTCACCGCCGATTGGTGCCTGACGTGTCTGGTCAACAAGGGCGTCGTGCTCAGCGACACCCGTGTCCAGGAAATCCTAGCCGACAAAAACGTCGTCGCAATGATCGCCGACTGGACCAAACCGAACGAGGCGATTTCACGCTACCTGGCCCGCTACGGGCGCTACGGCATCCCATTCAACATCGTTTACGGACCAAAAATGCCCGACGGCGTTGTTTTGCCGGAACTGTTGCGGCCAGGCTTGGTATTGGATGCCTTCGGCCAAGCCGCTGATATTAAAATATTAACGACGAGCCGCTAAGGTTTATTTGAGCCACTCAGGCGCCGGGCGGTTGCTCCGCAACCTTGGCTCACGCGCTAACGCGCGGCGCGCGTTGCGCTTGCCTCCTCGCAAAGCTCGTCGGCTCCACAGCCAAACTGGGATGGTGTGGCTGCCGGTTCTCTAATTGGTTGGAAGTCTGTGTTACCGACGG